>JAPPLK010000101.1 GCA_028819435.1 Nitrospira sp. | reverse complement strand
CAACAGATAGAATTGTGCGCTCATGAATAAGAAAAGCCTGAGCGAGCGCGACATTTGTACCAAGTTCATCAACCCCCGCCCTGCGCAAGGCAGGCTGGGACGAGATGACACAAATCCGCGAGGAGGTCAGCTTCACCAAGGGCCGCATCATCGTGCGCGGCAAGCTGGTCAGCAGGGGCAAGGCCAAGCGGGCCGACTACATCCTCTCCCATAAGCCCAACGTCCCTATTGCGATAATCGAGGCCAAGGATAGCAAGCATGCCATTGGCGACGGCATGCAACAGGCCCTCGATTATGCCGAAACGTTGCAGGTTCCCTTCGCATTCTCCTCCAACGGCGACGGGTTCGTATTCCATGACCGGACCGGCATCGGCGCGGAAAAAGAAACCTCTCTCGATAACGATTCCTTCCCATCGCCAAAAGACCTGTGGGCACGCTATTGCGCGTGGAAAGGCCTGACCTCCGAAGAAGAGGCAATCGTCCTTCAGGATTATTTTGAGGATGGCAGCGGCAAAACCCCACGCTACTATCAGGTCAATGCCATCAACGCCGCCATTGAAGCCATCGCCAAAGGATGCAACCGCATTCTGCTTGTCATGGCGACGGGAACCGGCAAAACCTACACCGCCTTTCAGATCATCTGGCGACTGTGGAAGGCAGGGCGCAAAAAACGAATCCTGTTCCTGGCTGACCGCAACGTGCTGGTGGACCAAACCATGGTCAACGACTTCCGGCCCTTTGGTCCGGCTATGACCAAGCTTTCGACCAGAGCGGGAACCATCGAACGCGACGACGGTTCCTCAGAGGACTCGTCTGCCACCGTCGGGCGTATCGATAAAGCGTACGAGGTCTACCTCAGCCTGTACCAAGCGATCACTGGACCAGAAGAACGTCAAAAAATATTCCGCGAATTTTCACCCACCTTCTTCGACCTCATCGTGATCGATGAGTGTCACCGTGGCAGTGCCGCCGCCGACTCGGCTTGGCGGGAAATCCTGGAATATTTCACCACGGCCACGCAGATCGGCCTCACCGCCACACCCAAGGAAACTCGTTATGTTTCCAACATCTATTACTTCGACGAGCCGACCTACTCCTACTCCCTGAAACAGGGAATCAGAGACGGCTTCCTCGCCCCCTACAAAGTCATCAAAGTCCATATCGACCGGGACGTGGAAGGGTACCGGCCGGAAAAAGGCCGACGCGACCGGAGCGGAAAAGAAATTGAAGATCGCATCTACAACACCAAGGACTTTGACCGTAACCTGGTGCTGGACGGCCGGACCAACGTCGTCGCCCGAAAGGTGACGGAATTTCTGCAGGAAAGCGGCGATCCCTTCCAGAAAACGATCATCTTCTGCGTCGATCAGGAACACGCCACACGCATGCGGCAGACGCTCGTCAACCAGAACACTGGCTTGGTGGACCGAAACCACCGCTACGTGATGCGCATCACCGGCGACGACCCCGAAGGGCAAGCAGAGTTGGGCAACTTCATCGACCCGGAATCCAAATACCCCGTGCTGGTCACTACCTCGCGGCTGCTGGCCACGGGTGTCGATGTGCAAACGTGCAGGCTCATCGTGCTCGACCGTGAAGTCGGATCCATGACTGAGTTCAAGCAGATACTCGGACGTGGCACCCGCGTACACGACGACACACACAAACTTTACTTCACCTTGATGGATTTTCGGGGTGCGACAAATCACTTCGCCGACCCGGATTTCGATGGTGAGCCGGTACAGATTTACGAACCGGGCGGAGGCGATTCCATCGTGCCGCCTGACGACGTGCCACCTAGAGGCGATGACGACGATCCTATCCCAGCGGAGCCTGGGGAGGATGAAACCATCATCCATGTCCCACCCCCGACGTATCCTACAGACAATCCGGGCAAAGTTTACGTGGATGGTATCGAGGCCACAGTCATAGGCGAGCGGGTGGAATATCTGGATGAGTACGGCAAGCTGGTCACCGAGTCCTTGCGCGACTTCACCAAGAGGGCCCTGAAAAAGCGCTTCGCCAGCCTCGACGATTTCCTCCGACGCTGGGGAGCGGCAGAGCGCAAGCAGGCAATTGTCGAAGAACTGAAAGACGAGGGTCTGCGGCTCGACATTATCACCGAGGAACTGGGCAAGGACCTCGACCCGTTCGATCTCATCTGTCACGTCGCCTTTGACGCCAAGCCGCTGACCCGCCGTGAGCGTGCTAAGAACATCCGGAAGCGGGACGTGTTCAACAAATATGGGGAACAGGCCCGCGCCGTGCTCGACGCCCTACTGGTCAAATACGCGGACGAAGGGGTGTTTGACCTGGATGACGTCAGCGTGCTGCGCATTCCGCCGTTGACCGGACTCGGTACCCCGGTGCAGTTGATCAACGCCTTCGGCGGCAAGGCCAAATTCGTTGCAGCCGTCCATGACTTGCAAACCGCCCTCTATCAGGAGACCGCGTAGGCCATGTCCGTCCGCACACTTGTCAAATCCATTCAGGATATCATGCGTCAGGACTCCGGCGTGGACGGCGACGCCCAGCGTATCAGCCAGTTGTGCTGGATGTTCTTCCTCAAGATCATCGACGATCAGGACCAGGAACTGGAATTGATGCAGGCGGGCTATCAATCGCGGATCCCAAAACGGTTCCGGTGGCGCGTATGGGCAGCCGACCCCGAGGGTATTACTGGCGAAGTATTGCTCGCCTTTATCGACAACGATCTGTTCCCCGCCCTGAAGAAGATCCGGCCGACCGGTCAACATGCTAACCGAGGCCGCGTGGTGCGCGACGTGTTCGAGGACGCCAATAACTACATGAAGTCCGGCCAATTGATGCGCCAGGTCGTCAACAAGATCAACAACATCGACTTCAACAACCTGACCGAACGCCAGCACTTCGGCGACATCTACGAACAGATCCTCAACGACCTGCAATCCGCAGGAAACGCAGGCGAGTACTACACGCCGCGCGCCGTTACTGCCTTCATGGCCGACCGCATCGATCCCAAACCCGGGGAAACCCTGTTCGACCCTGCCTGCGGCACGGGCGGCTTCCTGACCTGTTCGCTCCGTCACATGCGTGCCAGTTACGTCAAGCACCCCTCAGACGAACGGAAGATGCAAGCCGCACTACGCGCTGTCGAAAAGAAACAACTGCCGCACATGCTGTGCGTCACCAACATGCTGCTGCACGGCATCGAGGCCCCCGGCTTCGTACGCCACGACAACACCCTGGCAAGGCCGTACATTAGCTGGGAGCGAAAAGACCGGGTGGACGTGGTGCTGACCAATCCACCCTTTGGCGGCAAGGAAGAAGACGGCATCGAGAGCAACTTCCCCCAGCATTTTCGAACCAGGGAAACCGCAGATCTGTTCCTGGCGTTGATTGTGCGACTGTTAAAGCCGGGCGGACGTGCTGCGGTCGTCCTGCCTGATGGCTCCCCGTTCGGCGAAGGCGTCAAAACGCGGCTCAAGGAACACCTGATGGAAGAGTGCAACCTGCACACCATCGTCCGCCTGCCCAACTCCGTGTTCAAGCCCTACGCCTCCATCGGCACCAACCTGCTTTTCTTCGAAAAAGGCGAGCGGACCAAGGAAGTCTGGTTCTACGAACACCGCGTCCCCGAAGACCAGAAAGCCTATTCCATGACCAAGCCCATCAAACTCGAACACCTGCAACCTTGTATCGACTGGTGGGGTGGTGCGGCGCGCAAGAGCCGCAAGGAAACGGACCGCGCTTGGAAGGTGACGGCTGAAGAGATCAAGGCGCGCGGCTACAACCTCGACATCAAAAACCCGCACACGGTGGAAGACGACCACGGCGACCCCAAAGAACTGCTGGCCAAGCTGTCCGCCGCAGAGGCCGAAGCCGCCGGCCTGCGCGACCAATTAAAGGCGATGCTGGCTGAAGCACTGTTGCGATAGAGGTGCAGGTGACGTTCAGCCAACCGGAGTTTGTGGCTTGTGAGACGCCCAAGTTGATTTTTCCTCTATTCCTCCATATAGTAAACCATGGAGGATTGATTGATGCCACTGAATATCAAAGACGCCGACACGCAAGCCTTGACAAAGCGGCTCGCAAGCCTGACCGGAGAATCGTTGACCCAAGCCGTCAAACAAGCTGTCCGGGAAAGACTGGCACAGGTGGAAAAACCCCGGCGTGCCCTCCGGCTTGCCGATGAACTGGATTACATTGCCCTGAATTGCGCGAATCTGCCTCGCCGCGACAAGCGAAGTGCGGAACAGATCGTCGGTTATGACGAACGAGGACTTCCGGTCTGATGGTAGTCGACACATCGGCACTCATCGCCATCATGCAAAACGAACCGGAACGTCGTCGTTTCAATGAATTGATCGAAGCGGCGACAGCCACCTATGTCAGTGCCGCCACCCTGCTCGAAACCCGGATGGTTCTGTTTGCCCGATCTGGCGATAGCGCAGTTCTGGCGTTGGATGCCTTCCTTCTCAAGAGCGGCATGATCGTCATGGAGGTCTCTCCTCATATCGCCGACATCGCCTTCGATGCCTACCGGAGGTATGGTAAGGTCAGCGGTCGTAGAGCGGTCCTGAACTATGGCGACTGCTTTTCTTACGCCTTGGCCAAGCATTTGGCTGCCCCACTTCTGTTCAAGGGTAGTGACTTTTCGAAAACGGACATCCGTTCGGCTGCAAACGAGCGCACGGAACGTCATCGACCCGCAGATCCGTAGCGACAATTCCCAGTCTTCTGGCGAGCGTGTTGGCCCCATGAACGTCGAACGCCTGTTCGCGCATTTCGACCGTATCGCCGCCGCGCCTGATGCGATCCCACGCCTGCGCCGGTTTATTCTCGATCTCGCCGTCCGCGGCAAGCTCGTCCCTCAAGACCCAAACGACGAACCGGCATCGGAGTTGTTGAAGCAGATCACGGCAGAAAAGGCGCGGGTGGCGAAGGCAGGGAAGGTTAGGAGGCAAAAGACCAAATCAACCAAGATACCTGATACGCCCTTCGAGCTTCCAGTTCAATGGGAATGGGCCGCTATAGATGATGTTTTTCTATACGATGCAGGCATTAAACGAGAACCAAGAATTCTTGACCCGAAACAATGGTTACTGGAACTCGAAGATATTGAAAAGGATACCGGGCGTTTACTCATTCGACGCAGGGCATCCGAACGGGAATCGAAGAGCACCAAATCCGAGTTTTCTGCTGGCGACATTCTTTACGGAAAACTACGTCCTTACCTCAACAAGGTATTGGTGGCAGATGAACCTGGATATTCGACGACGGAAATCGTAGCCATTCGCTCCTATCTACCCCTTTGTTCCAAATACTGCGCTCTGGCATTACGGCGACCAGACTTTGTCAATTATGTCACACGACTTGGGCAAGGAACAAAGATGCCGCGCTTAAGAACAGAAGATGCCGTGATAGCACCATTTCCCCTCCCGCCCCTCGCCGAACAACACCGCATCGTCGCCAAGGTGGATGAACTCATGGCTCTCTGCGACCAACTAGAAAAGAGTCTTGCAACGGGTAACGAAACGCGGGCTCGGTTGATTGACTCGATGTTGCATGAGGCGCTGGAGCCGAATGAACCTTGCTAGGAATGGAAACGACCTCTAGTCCAAAGACATGGAAAAGATTGGTTCGTATCGGCTTGCAGGCTCAGAAAGAAATATATTGGATATGCTCTCGCCTAATTCGTCGAGCATTGATTCCGCCGCGGCAGGCAGTTCCGAGACGGCACGGGACCAGTCGTCCATCTGAATCCGATTTTC
Source organism: Nitrospira sp. (assembly GCA_028819435.1). Lineage (GTDB taxonomy): Bacteria > Nitrospirota > Nitrospiria > Nitrospirales > UBA8639 > Bin75. Next base: position 12,197 of record JAPPLK010000101.1, on the reverse strand, counting down.
GCTTGTAGGAGCGCTGGCGCGGACGATTTTGTCCGCGCCGATCAGAAGTCCAGCTTGGCCTAAAGCGTTAAGAGACTGAAGCCGCATAGCTGCATAGATACTGTCTCGCCATGCCCACATACCGCCGAACCGTACTTTCGACTGGTCAACTCTATACGGATCATCCCCACACCCCAAGCTCAGAATTTGGACGCGCTCACGAGGTACGGAAAAACAGGACAACGCGTCGACCAGAGCTATCATGATTGGATTGTTTGCCCAGACTCCGCCGTCAACGAATGTGTAGCCGCCGTCTTGGAGGGGTTGGAAAAACGTCGGAGATGCCGCTGTAGCAGCGGCGACCTTTGTCATCTGCTCACTGGCATCCTTCTGAAAATCCGGGTGATGAGATGTCTTAAAGATGTAGCCTTCACCATAGCGACCCTCGAACGCGGGGATACACAATCGCACCTGCGCCTCGCCGAATTTTCGGTCGCCGAGAGTCTCATACAGAATCCGCATAAGGGCCTTTCGGTCGTAGCGGAATTGGAAATATTGGCAAACATTTCTCGAACGACGCTTCACCGCCCCCATGATCCCGCTTCGGATGGGAGGGAAGATTTCGCACCCGCGCTCAATATAGAGATCGCTCAGGCTTGCTGCCTTCAGGCCCGCAGCAAGGCCGATGGCAATGATCCCGCCAGTTGAGGTTCCGGCAATGAGGTCGAAGTATTGAGCCACCGAGGCTCCACCTAAGTAACGCGCCTCCAAGCCTGCTAGGAACGTGGCCGGGTAAATTCCACGGATACCACCGCCATCAATGGAAAGGATGCGAAAGTCCTGATCTTCCGGCCATGGGAGAGGAACTCGGCGTCGCTTGAGTGTCCCGAATGATCGTCTCGATGGATAAGGTTCACTACCGCTATACACTGAGATACCTACTCGGCTGTTTCATGTCTGCCTCCGCCAGTCCATTCTCCTGTCGCGAGCCAACCTTCATAGCAAGCAAGCCAGTCTATCGTCCAAGGAATAATGGTCCGAGCAACTGAACAGCCGGAATGCCATTCTTTAGTAGCCGGATCGTAAAGGCACAGAAGGGGTAATTTGGAATCGTATTGGTTCGGATAATGGTGCGGAATGGGGGTATCTGGATCTTCTGATCGACGACGAAGCAAGGGATCAATCACAGTTACTCGTGGAATCAATGGGATGGTTGATTTGTTGTAATTTTTCATGCGCTGCAGCAAAATTTGAACCATGTAGATTTGGCATAGAGGCCGAAGAGACCCTTCCCAAAGTACGAGCCAACGGGTACGCTGGAGAACCTTGAACATCGGCCAGTTCTTCCGCATCAGTTCGACCTGCTTCAATGTCGATAGGATCACCATTTCCTCCGTTCAGTCCCATAGAAGGTGTGTTTAGGTGTTGCCTGAGCGCCAGAGGCGACCGCTATACCCGCCATTGATGCCGGAATAATCAAGCCTCCCTTTTGGGAATCGTACTGGCTACGCCCGTGGCCAATTTCATTTCCGGTCCGTTCGTTGAATGCCTGAACAGCCTCCTTTGCAGGAAATTCGCCGAACAGACTCACCATAATTTCCTGCATCTTCGCCAAATCACACCCTGCAACCAGCCGTTCGACCTTTTGCACAAGGTCTCCAAGATCATTGATGAATTGTGCCTGATCCTGTCGCGATTCCGGCCAGCGGTCGGTCAAGACATCCTCTGTACACACTGGATTGATAATATGAACGAGTCGGCCTTGATCGTGGTGCTCACGGAAGACGGACAGTATATGCTGCGCTTGGAACAGTAACTCCTCGGACAGTCGATCCGTATGGTTGGCTGCATCGGCCACAAGTTTCGCGATCATGATCGACGGTGGACGACGGCCAGACCGTGTGTCATACTGCACGTTGCGCCAACGCTTGAGGAGTTGCAGCACGATGACGGCCTTCGATTTCCGGAACGGCGGCTCCTGCTGAGGCACGGGTTCACTGTCTGCCTCGGCTAATATGTGCATGCGCTCATATTCCTCGATGTGTTTCTCAAAGATGTCAGCAAAATCATAGTCCAAGGGCGTATTGTCCTTGAACCATTCAGCGAAACCATAAGGATTCGCAATAAGCTGATAACTCGGCTCCTTCGGAACTTCCGCTCTATGGTGAAAAATCAAACTTTGACGTTCCGGGGTGCCTCTCATGCGCAAACTCGGCGTAACGTCGAGATGCATGTCGTCGCTGTAATCGACGGTGACGCACCTGGTGCGGCGCTTTGTTTTCGAGTAGTAGCGGGACTCAGGCTCTCCGCGAATCGCCTCATACAGCAAATCGAGAGGTTCCCATGGTGATACGTTGTCTGGCAGATCAAGTTGCGCGACCACATCAATATCAAATTCATCAGTTTTCAGTTTCGAGGCGATGGTAGCCTCGATCGCCATTGACCCTTGTGGGTAGAATAATTCAACGTGACCCTTCAAGGGGCTCTCATCACGCTCGATCCAAGCGTTGATTGTCTGGTAACGTTGTACCGCTTTGTCGTAGTCCGTTCGACTGAGTTGAATGCGAATTGCCACATCGGCCAGTAGGATGTCTGCCGGGTCGGCCAAAGGTGGTCGTAATGGATTTATCTGCGTCACCTGAATCCTCCCCGCTTAAGCTTATAGTTTACAAGTATTCATATATCACGTATATTTGTAAACTATCAATAGAAAGGGGGAAATCATGATAGGACAAAGGCTTAAGCTCGCACGCTCGGCCGCTGGCCTGTCACTAAGGGATTTAGAAGTGAAAATTGGAAACCGCGTGACGGCCCAGGCAATTGGGAAGTACGAGCGCAATGAATCAATGCCTGGATCGAGCGTTTTGATCGCGCTCGCCGATGCGCTTGATGTATCGGTGGACTATCTGGTGGGCGACCAGGAAATGGTCCTCGAAGCGGTGGAGTTCAGGAAGAAAAAGATTACGAGCAGGCGCGAGGAGGCGCAGGTCGAGGCCAAGGTTTTGCACTTTCTGGAGCATTACCTCATGGTCGAAGAATTGCTGCATCTTTCGAGTATCGAATGGAACAATCCACGTGAAATTTCCTATCCCGTACATGATGTTTCGGAAGCAGACCGCGCCGCTCGAAGTCTTCGGAATCATTGGGGCCTTGGCAGCGATCCGATCCCGAACCTCGTCGAATTGTTGGAAGAGCAAGGGATCAAGGTTCTTGCCACCGAGTTGAGTAATAATATTGATGGCCTGACAGCGAACGTCCGTCGTGAGGGGAAAGACCCTGTACCTGTCATTGTGGTGAATAGCAAGGAATGGGGGGAGCGTCAACGCTTCACTCTGGCCCATGAGCTTGGGCATCTGGTCATGGATGTGAAGGCCAGGGTGGACGAGGAGAAGGCTGCGCATCGCTTCGCCGGTGCCTTCCTGATGCCTGCCGAGGCCCTGTGGGCGGAGATTGGGAAGCACCGCAAGGCGATAGGTTGGGGTGAACTGTTCGAGTTGAAGAAGCTCTTTGGTGCAAGCGTTCAAGCGATTACGTATCGCTGCAAAGACCTTGGCATTTTCAGTCAGACCACGTTCCAGCGGCTGTTCAACGAGTTCGAACGGCTCGGGTGGCGCAGGCCGCCACACGAGGAAACGCTCGCCAGAAAAGAAGGTGAGAAACCGAAGCGTTTCAAGCGCCTTACGTTCCGCGCTGTTGCCGAAAGGGCCATTTCCGAAGCCAAGGCGGCGGAATTGCTCGCCATCTCGGTGCAGGAATTGAACCGGCGCATGGAGGACCCGTCAGCGTATGAAGAGGAGGCTAGTGTCTGAATCCCATGCAGCAGATACTGGTCTCCGACACCTCCGTTCTGATTGATCTCAAACGTGGGTCTTTGCTAGAGGCAAGTTTCCGCTTGGCATTTCGGTTCGTTGTCCCTGATTTGCTCTACGAGCGCGAATTGAAGGACTGGGGCGGTGAGGACTTAACACGACTTGGCCTCGTCATTGAGCAATTGGATGGTGCTGGTGTCAGCCTTGCCCTGGCCTACCGTAAGAGGATGCCCGCCCTTTCGCTTCCTGATTGCTTTGCCTTGGCCCTCGCGCAAATCCATTCTTGGGTTCTATTGAGCGGCGACAGTGCGCTCAGCCGCCTTGCGACCGACGAGGATGTCGAATGCCACGGCGTGCTCTGGCTTCTCGACAAAGATGCACGACGCTAACGTGGTGAGCATCAGGAAACTGCACAACGGCTTGACCGCCATATCGCAGCATCCGCGCTGTCGTCTTCCCAAGTCAGAAATCCGCCGCCGTTTGGCCAACTACGCCGAGCGCATGCATTAGCCGTCGTTTCCTGCCGCGTGTGCATGTCTACTCATGGGCCAAGATAAAAATGAGATCCTTCGGCTGCGGCTCCGTCACTCCGGCCTATGGGTTTGGTCTCCAAGGGAACGGGCCCATTGAGTCATCCAACAGAATGCGCCATACGTTCATGGGCAACCATTCCTCATACATCCACCAGTCTTTATATTGAGGCAGTTTCACGGTATTCGGGATCATCATCCAGTTCGTCCCTTTTTTGAATTCCGCATAAATCGCGCCCCGGATATCCTGAACGAATTGGATATACTCTCTCACTTCCTGTTTGGTGCCCCCTAAGAGCGGCTGCGCTTTGCCGCTGTGCGCATAGATCGCTTTGTCGAAATCCATTTGTTCGATTTCTTTTAAGGATCGCTCCCATTCCTTGATATTGAAATCCGGCACAATGTTGAACAGGACTGCCTGCGGGTCGACCAGGTCGGCAATATAGGCGATTTTTTCTTTGGGCAGGAGAAACACGGTCATGCCCAGACCATGATTCATGCCCAGGTAATGCAATTCCAGGACGGTACCGCCCAAGGTGAGATCTTTTCGATTGCCCGCCCAGCTTTCGTCCGGCACCATCATGTCCGGACCGGGGTTCGCCTTCATCCATCGATAGGCTTCCTCGTGGGCCATCACAATCGCTCCGGCATCATGAAACACTTGACCGCCGCTCGCATGATCCCAGTGATTGTGACTGTGCAGGAGATACCGAATCGGCTGATCCGTGACGGCCTTGATGGCTGCGACCATGTCCGTCGCATGGCCCGTATTTACCGATTCAATTGCGATCACTCCTTCGTTCGTCACCACGAACATCGAAAAATAGGCATTCGCCGGATTCCCGAAACTGTACACCCCTTCACCGATCTTCGCGGTATGCGGGGGCAGGGTTTCAGCGAAAGCGACACCCGAGAACAGGATGGCCACCAGAACCACACCCAGAATACGTTTCATGTTCCTGACTCCTTCCGTGAAAGTGGGGTTGACCGGGATCGTCATGTTTCCCTGCGAAGACTTGCTTTAAGCGAGACCTTTTTCATCATTCATGTCCGGGTAGAGCGTGAGGGATTGGTGAAATTATACCCACTGTAGCCGCGGCGGGGAAACCCAGGATGGCGGGAATCCCACGGCGAGGCGGGTTTCAATGCAGTGATTGGCGCGGATGGAAATGAAGAATAAGATTGCGCGAGGATGGAATAAGGGAGGAAAGAATACTCCTGTTCTCATGAGGTTAACGTTATGCCTTCAGCTTGTGCCGCTAGGCTGAGTCTACGGTCAAGGGTCGCAAGCGGACGTTGTTGCCGGATCGACAATTCCAAGTACATCGCATCATACGCGGTCAATCCGTGTGTCCTGGCCAGCCGGAGGAGGGAGTTGCTGTCAGGGGCTTGGTCAAAATGGACACCCAGCGCGTCAAGCGCCTGCACCGCTGCCGCGGTGTCTTCTTGTGTCAAAAGGCCTTTTCGCTCGGCGATGACCAATGCGTTGCGGACTTCCACCCACCACAGTGCCGGAGCGATGCCACCAATTGCCGTCACCTCCTCCAGGACCGCGTCGGCGTGTGTCGATGGCTCATCCCCGAGCACCCATGCCACGGTGATGGAACTATCCAGGACGGGGGCCTTCAACGCCGACCTTCGTCACGCATTTGGAGAATTTCCTCGGTCGTCGCCCACCCAATGCGCTTGCGCATGTCGCGGAGAGTTTGGGCCGCGGTAACAGCGGCTCTACGGTTTGGGGCTTCCGGTGGTGTCAGCTGGGCCACCGGGTGCCCACGCTTGGTGATGATGACGGTCTCCCCACGCGCGACTTCGTCCACTAGTGCGGAAAGGTGGGTTTTCGCCTCGAACATGCCGACTTCTCTCATCATTTCTCCATTAACAATAAACCAGTCTATTATCTAGTTTATAAAGGACCATGTCAATATTCAGGATGACTATCTTGAGGATGCTTGACCCGGCATCACAAAGAGATTAACTTAAGTTAAACACCAGGAGGTAATCCAATGCCAGAGATGATCAATGCGAAACAACTCCGGGAACGGTTGTATGATGTCGTCGAAAAAGTGCGGCATGGGAAACGGTTTACCGTCCTGTATAGAAGTCGTCCGGCTTTTGATATAGTCCCGGTTGACAGTCCCCCGCTCGACAGCATCCCGTTGGAATCGGATACGCTGTACCAGGCCCAGGCTGTTGGTGCGTCTGAATCGGGGGACGCTGCTGCGCGGCATGACGAGGTACTGTACCGGTGAGACACATGTTTGTCGATACGGCCGCATGGGTCGCGGTTGCGGATAGTCGCGACAGGGCGGGGTCGGCCGTGCGGGAAGCCCGGGATGAATGGTTGGCGGCCGGCGGCATGCTGACGACAACGGACTATGTGATCGACGAGACGCTGACCACGATCCGGTTCCGCCTCGGGCTCGACGCCGCTGAAGCGTGGTGGCTGCAAATCGAGGGCTCGGCTCGACTACGGATCGAGTCCATTGACGAACGACGTAGAGATCGGGCGCGGGCGCTCTTTTTCCGCTATCGGGACAAGGATTTTTCCTTTACCGATTGTTGCAGCTTCGTCGTGATGCGAGAGTTACAGATTCGTCGCGCATTGACGCTGGACTCCCACTTCCGGCAAATGCGCTTTGAAGTCGTCCCATAAGTATCGGCATGAAAACCGCAAACCGGCATGTTTGGGGAATGAGGCAACGGGTCGGCCTGTATGCGGCGCCCGTGTTGGCGTTCCTGGTGTATGCCAACCCGTTTTCCGGTCTGCCTCCTGCGGCGCATACCCTCTCGGCCATTTTGGTATGGGTCGTGGTCAGTTGGGCCACGGAAGCCATTCCCCTGGCCGTGACGTCATTGATCGGTGCGGCGTTGTGTATTGCCATGGGTTTGGGGTCGGCCAAGGACGTGCTGGCGACGTTTGCCCATCCGATCATCTTTCTCTTTATCGGCAGCTTCTTTTTGGCCGAGGCCTTTGTGGTGCACGGGCTGGACCGGCGATTTGCGGTCTGGCTGTTGTCCCGAAAAAGGATTATGGCCAGGCCGGTCCTGATGTTCGGGGCCATGGGATTGGCCACCGCCTTCCTGTCCATGTGGATCAGCAACACGGCGGCCGTGGCGATTATGGTGCCGATTGCACTTGGCCTGCTCTCGACGATCCGCGGGGTCCGGGAAGAGCCAGGGTCCCATGAGCCCGGGGTGCTTCTGTTACTGGCCTATGGCTCGGCGGCCGGGGGGATTGCCACGATGATCGGCACGCCGCCTAATCTCATTGGCGTGGGGTTGCTTTCCCAGCAGGCAGGCATTTCCATCTCGTTTTTCGATTGGATGGCCATTGGTCTTCCGCTGGCAGGTGTGCTCTGGTTGGGCATTGCCACCGTGCTTTTTTGGCTTCACCCGCTGCCCCAAACGCTCCCGGACCCGGGCGGGCATCTTCAGAATCTTCCCCGGCAACAGGGAGGCTGGACACGAGGCCAGAAGAATACCTGTCTCGCGTTACTATTGGCCGTCGCGTGTTGGATTGGGCCTGGGGTGTTGGGGATCGTGTTGGGACGGGATGCCGACCTGGTGACGTTCATCAATGCCCGTCTTCCCAAGGAGATGGTGCCGATTTTTGCGGCGGGGCTGCTGTTTGTGTTGCCCGTCGATTTCAAGGCCGGGGAATTTACGTTGAAATGGACCCAAGCCGCAAACATTAACTGGGGCACGATCCTGTTATTCGGCGGAGGCTTGACGTTTGGACATCTGATGGTGCAAACCCACTTGGCCGAGATTATCGGAGAAACGCTGGTGGCGCTGTTTGGGAGCAACACGTTGTGGACCTTGACGGCCGTTGCCATTGGCATGGCGTTGATGATCACGGAGGTTGCTTCGAATACCGCGTCGACGAGCATGCTCGTTCCCGTGGTCATCTCCATTGCCACCGCGGCCGAGGTCTCCCCGGTTCCACCGACCTTGGGGATTTGTTTGGGAGCCAGCCTCGCGTTTATGATGCCGGTGGCAACCGCGCCGAATGCGATTGTCTACGGCACGGGATTCGTCCCGCTTCCGAACATGCTGAGAGCCGGGGTGTTGTTGAATATCATCGGAGCCGTGCTCGTCTGGTTGACCCTCCGGCTCATGTGTCCGTTGATGGGGTTCGCGTGAACGAGAAGCCGGTACGCCACGTTATCGAAGGGTAAGGACCGTGTCGCGAATGAGTCATATCGTCGTGGTGGGCGTTCCGGCAGGGAAGTCTTTCCAGATCCGGCGGGATGGGATAGGCGTTCGCGTGGTGGCGGTGGATAATCTCCAGCAGGTCAAGCAAGAGGCTCAAAAGGCACCAATCGATGGGGTGGTGCTTTCGGAAAAGACGGCGAAGGAAGGCCTCAGTGACTTGCCGCACGTCATCGACGTATCGAAGACCCTGATCATCTCGGGGCCACCTTCCCTTCAAGCGGCCTTGGATACCATGAAATGGCTCCTCGGCAAATTTGATCGGGAGGAAGCCAAGCGCGGATTACAGGCATTCCCGGGTTTGACGCTCGAAGATTACGTCGAGTTGAAGTTCGGCGAGTTTGTGCACACCATGAAGGCGAGTTCGGCCAAGGGGTTGCACGTGACCCTCATCCAGGCCGTGGAACGACCGTTGATCCAACATGCCCTTCATGAAACGAATGGCAACCAAATTCAAGCCGCGAAGCTTCTAGGCATGAATCGAAACACCCTGCGCAAGAAAATTACGGAATACCGCATATCCGTGCCCCGTCGTTCCCGCCAACAGGCTGAGTCCTCCTGACCACTCTTGCCGCCGTCAAGAAAGCCTGATTCGACCTATCCACTTGACAATCTTCGCTCCCATGCTACAGTAGCTTTTCTACAAGGTAAAAGGAATTTAAGAGATGATACAGGAAAATACGGGAACCTCTGAGATACTTACTCGCGCAGAGGCCGCGGCGTTTATTCGCGTCAGTGAAAAGACGCTTGGGGAGATGGCTCGGAACCGACGGATTCCATCACAGAAGGTAGGGAGGGAGTGGCGCTTTTTGCGTAGCGCGCTCGAAAATTGGCTGGTTGGGAAAGGCGTTCGAGATGAGAATAGACTGCTGGAAGCGGGAGCCCACGACCAACCGGCCGTTGCCGAAGCGGTGGTGCAATACCAATTGCCGATCTCGGACTTTCGCGATACGGCTTTTTCCGAAAATCACGACCGGACCCTGCATCGCTGGACCCCTTGGATCGCTGGATTTTCTGGATCGTTTGTCGCCGGGGTGCTCGAAGGCGTGAGACGTGAGCGGCGGCGGTTGCGAGTTTTGGATCCGTTTGCCGGCGTCGGCACGACGTTGATCGAAGCCCTCAAATATGAATGTGATGCGACTGGATTTGAGATCAATCCGTACGCGTCGTTGGCATGTAAGGCAAAGGCCCGGGCTGCACACTACGATACAGACATACTGGCAGCGACGCTCGACCGCTTCGAAGAATACGGTGAGGAAAAACTGTTGCTTGGCGAAAGAGCTACGTCTCTTCCCCCCAAGGGGTTTTCAAGCCGTGTCCCGTTTTTCAGCCCTGAGGTGGAGCGGCAAGTCCTGGTGTGTCAGGATTTTATTGCGCAAGAAACAACGGATTGGGTCACGGATTTGTTTCGGGTGGCTTTCGGAGCCGTCATGGTGAGTTTCTCGAATTACTCGTACGAACCGAGCCTTGGAACGCGGGCTGGTGCCGGAAAGCCCAACATCGACGATGCCGACGTGTTCAGCATTGTGAAACGCAAGTTGCGCGAAATGCACGAAGATATCGTCATGTTCCAAGGGTGGATGAGGCAACATAAGCGGACACCGCAAGCAAGGGTATATCCCCTGTCGTATTTGGAACATGCCCAGCGAGTCAGACCGAACAGTATCGACGTGCTCATTACCTCGCCTCCGTATCTCAACAACTACCATTATGTTCGCAACACAAGGCCGCATCTGTTCTGGCTTGGGATGGTGCATACATCATCAGAGTTGAAGTCCATTGAACACAAGAGCTTCGGTCAATTTTGGCAGACGGTTCGGTCCGGACCGGAGGTTGCGTTACGGCCACATCTGCCTCGGTTGGCTGAACAACTCGAAGACCTCAGGACGCGCCACGTGGAAAAAGGTGCCTATGGCGGCCGCGGTTGGGCGAACTACGCTGCAACCTACTTTAACGATTGTCAGCTCTTCTGCGCTCTTACACAAACCCGTATGCGGTCTGGAGGGAAGGTCGTTGTTGTCATCGGCAACAACATTTTGCAAGGCATAGAGCTTCAGACGGACAAGCTGTTTGCCGAGATTGCAGAACAAGAGGGATTTGAAATCGTCGCTCTCCATGAAGTGCGCAAGAAGCGCACGGGCAACAGCATCGTGAATTCGTCGGTCAGGAACGGGACGGTAGCCCAGCGAACGCGATTATATGAAACCGCGGTTGAGCTTCGAGCACCCTGAGTTATCTCGCCTGCGTGTCAATAAGTCGAACTATCTCCTCTACTGTCTCAACGGCTTTGAGTTTCATCGCCCAAGAGCGTCCCGGATGGACGATATCCCAGCGGGGGCGCCGCATATCACGACGGCCACTCCCAGGAGGGTGATTGCCGAAGCCGTCAATCACGGTATTCCACAACGGTCGGAAATGGTTGATGAGAAATCGTTCCGCTAGCGTGATCCAAATCTGCTCCACCACGAGATAGCGTGTCTGAAACTCAACAAGGTCGATATTCTCGGCTTGGTCGATGGATTTGGCGTGATCGTGCAAGCGTCGATAGAGTTCGGTAGTTGATTCGGAATCTACTCCAGAGCTGCCTTTTCTCGCTCCGGTCGGGACAGCTTTGCCGACATAGATCGGTTTATCCAAATCCGATGAAGAAATGTGCGAATAGTAAGGAAGAGAGCCCGTGTAATAGAGCGCATAGACTCCCGAACCGGAAAATTTCTTGGTAGGCGGGAGAGCGGTAGAGACCGATTCCAAAAGGGCGGTTACTACACTGCGGGCCAAGTTTTCATAATTAAGTGGGTCGTACGCTTTCGTCATGGTCGTTCTGATACACAGGTGTTGGAATTGCGTGAAAGACAGGTTGGATTTGGCAAAAACGGTATCCAGTGTTCGTACGAATGTCAAACAATGCCTCAGCACACCGAAGGAGATTGCACGGGCTTTCTATCGCAGGATTAGACAATCCTGGATTTCTGTTAGCACAACTGCAATTTTAAAATGTCTCTTCCCGATGGAGTCTCATTTTTGCTTCATAAAGTTAAGCACAAAAGCCTAGATGGAGAATAGTCTATAGTTGATACTTATATGGATAGATCAAAGGCTTGCTTGCATAAAATGTCGGATAATATTTTGTTTGCTTTCCGAAACATAGATGTTTTTACGGACGGATATAGAATGCCTGACAAATGCTTTAAAAGAATATGGGTCTTTGGAGTTTGGGAAACTTAGTACAATTTCCCATAGGGAGAATGCTTGGAAGAATGCCACAGAAAATGGAGAGATGGATTATGAAGACATGATCGACCAAAGTCCTAAACAAAAAGAACTCATACGGAATCTGAGAGAGCATTCACGTCAAATGGTATTTTAAGCAAAGCAAATGGAGTCCCGTGAGGTCTTCTACCATCATATTCGTATTATCAAACCCCCAAAAAAGAAGTTCATACTGTGTGTTTGCCCAGAAGAATTCCTATTCTTTTTCATAAATTCCGATCCACCGTCTATAGAGATAGACGCGGGAGTCGAGATTACCCCAGAAGATCTTGATTGTGTCTTACGTGGATACGTCACAGATAATAAAGTAACCTCTGATTTAATGCACTATCGGGCGCGGGGCTGCGTTGTGTCCTCGCTCAACCCTCACCTATCTCTCTGATAAGCCTCGGGT
>JAPPLK010000085.1 GCA_028819435.1 Nitrospira sp. | reverse complement strand
GAGCGAGGACACAACGCAGCCCTGCGCCCGATAGTGCAGTAAATCAGAGGTTCCTACGCTTGAATTGAGCGGCTGACCGGGCTATTTGTCAACAGCCTATGTGGATAAATCATTATTTTCCCGGTCAATCTCAGCGTGTCATTATAAAAATTCTCTATCACGGCATGGATTTTTTATAACACGTTGAAATATAACTCCAAATACACGTATTTATTTTAAAACCACTACATTTAGTGGAAAAATATAATTCGCCACAATGCCTAAAAAATGTGCAATCTGCTCGTTCATTGATCATTCTAACATGGAATAAACATTCTAAAAAAAATTTCACCAAGTTATCCCCAGATTCTGGGGAAAGATTGTGTGACTTTTGAACCATGAACCCCGACGACCTGCCCACACTTCTCCTGGCCCTGCAGGACTCCCTTCTTTATCCCCATCCGGTCACCGATTTCGATCTTCGGGAAACCCACGTTTCCTGGGTCCTGTTGACGGGGGCCTATGCTTACAAGATTAAGAAACCCGTTAATTTTGGATTCGTGGACTTTTCTTCCCTCGCCCAACGCCAATTCTTTTGTCATGAGGAAATTCGCTTGAACCAACGGTTGGCGCCGGATATCTACGTGGACGTGCTTCCGATTTCCGGAACGCCCGATCGCCCGCGGCTGAATGGACAAGGGAAACCTTTCGAATTCGCCGTGAAAATGCGGCAGTTCATGGCCGATGCCACCTTGGATCACGTGCTGGACCAGGTTCGCCCGGACCAGATCGACCGATTGGCCGGGGATATTGCAACCTTTCATCACAACGCGGCCGGAGCGGAACGGGAGACGCCCTTTGGAAGTCCCGAATTGATAGCACAAGTCATCGCAGAAGTCTTTGAACAGATCCCCCCTGGTGGCCGCTTTTCCGAACATGACCGATCCCTGGAACAACTTCGGCACTGGCTCTCGGGTTTTTACACGGCTCATGCCGGTGATTTCGAAAAACGCAAAGCGGGCGGGTTCATTCGAGAGTGCCACGGCGATCTTCACCTGGCCAACCTGGCGCTTCCGGACGACCGGATTATCGCATTCGACGGCATTGAGTTCAGTGAACGGCTGCGATGGATCGACGTCATCAACGACGTGGCATTTACGGTGATGGATTTCCAGGCCAGGGGACAGCCGGCAACGGCAAGACGATTCCTGAATCGCTACCTCGAATTCACGGGGGACTATGAAGGCCTGGGACTTCTCCCCTTTTACGAAGTCTACCGGGCCCTCGTCCGGGTGAAGGTCGCTGCACTCGCTTTCGCCCAGGTCCGCGGGCAACGGATTTCGTCCCATGCGGACGATTTCATTCGGTATCTCTCGGCTGCCCAATCCTTGACCGAAGCTCAAGCACCGTGGCTTGTCATCATGCACGGAGTAACCGGAACCGGGAAATCGACCGTCTCGGAAACGTTGCTGGAACAGACGGGCGCCATCCGTCTCCGGTCTGACGTCGAACGCAAACGCCTATTCGGATTATCACCGTCGGACCGGAGTTCCGGGGAAACCAAGGACGCCGTGTATGGAACGGAAACGACGCGAAAGACCTATGACCGCCTGCGAGCCCTTGCGCGACAGCTTCTGCTGTTCGGATATCCGGTCATCGTGGATGCGACCTTTTTGAAGCGGCAGCATCGTGATGCGTTCAGAAAGCTGGCGGCCTCGTTAAACGTCCCCTTCCTGATACTGGACGTGCAGGCCAAGCCGGCCACTCTTCGCGAAAGGATCGCAGCTAGAGCCGCCGCGTCGGAGGACGTCTCGGAAGCCGACCCGTCCGTGCTGGAACAACAGGAGCGGGACCAGGAACCGCTCGCGCCGGACGAACGAGTCTCGACCCTGAGGCTTCACTCAGGCGACCCGTTTGACCTTGCCGAGGTCGTCGACACGTTCAAATCAAGGAACCTCTGATTTCATGCACTATCGGGCGCAGGGCTGCGTTGTGTCCTCGCTCAACCCTCACCTATCTCTCTGATAAGCCTCGGGTTTCGCTCCGGGACGCCTTGCCCTGCATCCCGCTATCACACTAAATCAGAGGTTCCTCAACACGCGAGGAGGGGACGTAGCACGTCCCGGGGTGGATCTGGCGTCAGGCCACCCCGGAGTAGTAACGCAGAATATCCGACACGGAAATCAGGCCGATGATTTTACCGCTTTCCGTCACGCACACGTGACGGGTCGCTTTTTCTTTCATGACCTGCACGGCCGCCACCACCGGCTCACTGCTTTCGATCGTGATAAGCGGTTCCCGCATGCAGGTTTTGACGGTCGTTGTCGCCGCATCGACCCCGTTGGCGACCACTTCCCGGCTCAATTCGGTTTCCGTAATACTTCCGATGAAGTCATCGCCGCCTTCGACCAACACCGAGCCGACTTTCCACTTTTGCAAGGATTCTCCGGCTTCCCGCAGCGTGGCGTCATGCGGGACGGAGCGAATTGACCGGGACATAAATTCGTTCACGGTAGGGCCGCCCGTCGACTGGGAGTGTTGACCGGCACTGGCCTGAGCCCTCCGGGCCTCCAAATCCGCGACGCAACTTTCCAATACCCGTAGCCGTTGTCGCAGGGCTTCCCGTTCATTATCCAGGCCCGCCCCTTCCGGAGCTTCATCCGATATATTGACGAGTCCTCCCGCTTCTCCCAACTGCGCATATTCATAGGCCTCCAACATACTCGAAGAACTGCCCAACACTTCGGCAATGAGTTCCTCCATGGCCAAGTCAAATTCTTCGATGGATGATTGCGTGGATGAGCCTCCCATCACAAACGTCTTCAGGCTCGCAATTTGCTGACGAAACCGATCTATATTCTGATCGAGCGCGCCGCTTTTCTCCTTAACCGACCCTTTGGTTTTATCCATGACGCCTCCTTAAAGAAATAAGAGCCGATGGTACCTCACGTGGCTTGGGTCACACAAGATTGAAATGACGTGATTTTTCGCGTTCGTGATGATTTTTCATCCTTGCGGCACGCAATCTCTCATGACAAGACGAGAGCATTCGTGAGATAATATTTGTAATTGGTGTCCCTAAAACTCGTGATCGCGATGGACCCGAGCAAGGAGGAGGCCGATGGATTTAAAAATTGACAGCCGGAACGTCGGTATGACGCCGAGATGGAAACAGGAAATCCAAGACCGGATAACCACACTGCAAACCGAGTACGACAACATCACTCACGCCCGAATCACGTTGACCAAAAACCCACACCATAAAAAAGGAGACGATAACGCCGAAGCGCTGATCGTGCTGAATCTTCCTCCACGTCATACCGTGACTGCACGGAAAGAAGCCAAGAGTTTTGAGGAAGCCATTCGCTCCGCGTTCAAAGCCGCGACGACCGAAATCAAGAAATTTCGCGAAAAGCCCGTTTCGCAGAAACCCGTCAAACCCGAGGAACCCTGATTTGTCGTCCCGGCTTGCCATGCGACGTATGTGATCCGTACGTTTTCCGCAAAAAGCAAAGTTGCGCCTTTACAATTGGTCGTTCGGCAGGTATCCTTGGGAAACTTGCCTTTTCGAGTGCTGCTTCATCAGGGCTATCGAGAAGAAGAATTCTGGAGTATGTGAAGGACAGCACCCTCCCTTTGGACAATTCTTCAAAATTTGGAATGCCGGTTTGTTCTCAGACCTGACTGGACCAATCACTCAATGGATACGAACGCCATGTCGACTCTGACTAATACAAAAGCAGCCGTTCCCATCCCGCGGGCCACTGATCACTTGACCCTATTGATGTTCTGCGCCGTCACGGCCGGGGCCATCGTGGGACTGCCCGTCTACGCCTATTTCTATGATTATTCATGGCTGGCGTGGACCATGTTCGGGCTGCTTTACGTCATCACGGGCCTTGGCATCACCGTGGGATATCACCGTTTATTGGCCCATCGAAGTTTTACATGCCACGATTGGGTGAAGGGCGCGTTTTTGATCGCCGGGGGCTGGGCGTTACAAAATTCCGGACTCAAATGGGCGGCGGACCACATACGCCATCACGCGCGGTGCGACCAGGAAGAGGATCCGTATAATGCGCAATTGGGATTCTGGTACAGCCATTGTGGATGGCTCTTCTGGAAGGACCCCCATAAAGACGATAAATATGCCACCAAGCTGAAACAGGACCCCGTGGTGGTGTGGCAAAACCGGTATTATATCCCGATTGTCCTGTCCGGCCTGGCGCTGCCCTTTGTGGTGGGATTCGTGTACGGCGGCTGGATTGAGGGACTGGGCTGTTTCCTGCTCGCCGGAGTCGGACGAACGTTTTTCGTCTTGAATTCCACGTTTTGCATCAATTCCATTTGCCACCTGTGGGGCGCCCAGCCGCATGGAGAAACCGATTCCAGTCGAGACAGTTGGTGGGTCTCGCTCATCACCTTCGGTGAGGGATACCACAACTATCACCACATGTACCAAAGTGATTATCGGAATGGCCCCAAGTGGTACAATTTCGATCCGTCGAAATGGCTCATCTTTGGCCTCTCCCGCATGGGGCTCGCCAGTTCTCTGCGCCGATTATCCTGAGCATCGCGTTTTCCCACAGGGATCAACGATCGTTGATCTCTGCTTCCCTCTCTACTTTGAAAACGCCGTTCCCGAAACCGAGCAGGACGTGGCCCTGATATACGTATCCGATGTGATCCCATAATTCGGGAATTATGTATTTAATTTGACATCCTCTCCTTATTGTAGCCGCGCCATCTTATGGCGCTTCTCCTCAAATTTCCTTCCCCATCTCACACTTCTCCTCTTTGCGGATTTTGCTACACAAATACCCCAAAAAAAGTATAGCTATTTATTGATTTCTATTAAATTATAGGATATATATAAATATCTTAATGTTGCACAAAAATTATGGATTGATAGACCAATGAGCGTCAAAGAAACTGCCAAACGGCAATACATACGGGTCGTCGACAGGGCAGCGGAGCAGGTCGTCAGCTTGAAGATGCCTCGTGAAGGATGGTTGACTACCATGCGCAAGGCGCTTGGCATGTCTGTACCGCAGCTTGCCCGTCGTGCCGAAGTGACCAAAGCCGCAATCTATCAGGCAGAGCGCAAAGAGCGCGAGGGTGGCATCACCATCAGGCAGATGGAAAAGCTCGCCAGATCGCTTGGCGGGCGCTTCGTCTATGCGATTGTGCTAGATGATGGCGACGTTAGTCATCACGTGCGAATCCAAGCACGCGCAAAAGCGGAAACCATCGTCCGCCGCGCCAGCTCTCATATGGTCTTGGAGAAGCAATCCCTGCCAGACGACCAGACCGATCAGGAGATCGCGCAACTGGAAAACAAGCTTATCCACGACATGCCGCCTGACTTCTGGGACGAACGATGACGTTCGACGAACCAGACGGTGCAACACCGCTTGGCCCGGACGAGATGATCGGGCTGAAATTCCGCCATATCACGACGCGCGGTGAGCTTAATGAGTTGGAGCAGGCTAACATTCAACAAGGTTTGCTCTGGCTCGGTCGGCAACGTGGCGGCGATATCCTGAGCGATGAATTCGTCCGAACTCTCCACAAACGGCTATTCGGCGATGTGTGGGAATGGGCAGGAACCTTCCGTCTGCGCGAGGCGAATATCGGGATCGACCCATCCCATATTGCGGTTCAACTCCGCATGCTCTTGGACAATGCCCGTGTTTGGACGGAGAGCGGTATCTACGCGCCTTTAGAGGCGGCTGCGAGGTTTCATCACCGAATGGTCGAGATCCATCTGTTTCCAAATGGCAATGGTCGGCATGCTCGTATAGCGGCTAATATTTTCCTTGAGCGCTATTTCGATCACCCTGCCATCGAATGGGCGAGCGGCTTTGATCTACAAGCCGACAATGTGCGCCGAGACGCCTATATACACGCCTTGGGAAGAGCTGATCGGGGTGAGTTCGATCAACTCCTAGAGTTTGTAGGGTTGCGGTCATGATGCGTAGGTCATGCCGATGTGCCTATCGGGTCAGATGTGCCGATGGGGCCAAGTCTTTGATTTTTGCATCTGTCTACAACTTGAATAGCTGCGAGATCACGAGATAGGCCCAGGATGCCGCGAAGATGTAGGTGATTTCCTTTTCACCGATGTCTTTGTAAATCAGGCGATACCCGACGACCGGCACTACGGCCACCAGCGCCGCAGAGAAAAAATGCCCCACTACGTCACCCAGCACCTCTCCGATGGTCTCATTGCCGGGCAGGGCCAGAAACACGCTCGCTCCAACCAGTGGCACCCACAACCAGCGGACGTTGACCACTTCTTCCTCCCTTGCTTCCCCAAAAGCCTCCGGACTTCGAACCAAGGTATTCTATAAAAAAATTCTTCCAGGCGCGACCCCGGCCGAATGCCACACGGTTCCATCAGCGGCCACTTGTCATCACGGACGTGTTCACGGCAAAAAAATGGGACCGTGCCGAGAGGACGATCCCGTCAGATTGAAAAGCGCGTAGATTGAAGAGTGTGTAGGTGGCTCCGTTCTGCTGCAAACCGAACGGAATCACAACCCCTTGAAACCGCTCAACTCTTTTCGGGGCAGGCTCTTACGGGCTGGTGATCTCCCTGTTTGCTCCGAAACCGCCGATGACCAAGCCATCATTGAACCTGCCGGTAAAGGCGCCGACAGCCCCGTTCGGGTATCCGTCGTCACCATTGCCGTAGAACGCCCCACTCCAGGTTCCGGTATTGTCCGGGCCCCCGATGCCGTCCCCGCCGCCCGCGTACGTCGAGCCGGACGTCCTGCCATCGAATGTCCCCTGCGTCGTGATATTGTCCTCCTCGAACCTGAGGTTCCAGCCGAGATCACGTCCGCCGTCCCGGAACCCCCCCATGCTGCCGGAGATCTTCGGCGATGTCCCGAAATCCGCGTGCAGCGTCACCTTTGCCGTGAACAGGCCGCGCCTCGCACTGCCGTTGGCCGTGTCCTTCACGTATTGCCCGGCGGCGGGGCCGATATAGGTCGCCCGGCCCGTGAGGGCGGTGACATTCCCGGAAAACCGCTCCGAGCCGCCGTTAAAGGTCTGGATATCGAAGCGGCCCTCGTTGTCATCGTCCGGGCCCCGCAGCCACAGGCCGAAGTACCGGTAATCGGAATCGGGAACCAGAATCTGCGGCTTGCGCGTGCCTCCCTCCTCCCCCGTATAGACCTCCGGCATGAAGGCCCAGCCGGCCATCCCCTGAAGGGGATTCCCGCCTTCGCCGGTCATGTCGATACTGCAGGGGGCTGCGATACAGATGTAGATGCCGTATGCGCCGTCAAACCGGGCGGAGATCCGGTGACCTTCATCGAATGTACGATTCTCGCCAAGAACGCCACGCTCCACGGGATTCACGGACGTATGGTCATCGGCGCGCATGTCGTTGGGGTCCCGGCCAATGTGGGTGACGAGGTCAAGATGTTCCGATTCGACGACCGCCAGGGCATCGTCCATCATGTCATTGTTCGTATCGGTATCCAGTTCGTAAACCTGATCAAAATCCTTGGCGGATGGCGGCTGGACGTCTGTCCACACCCAGGCCGTCTCCTTGCCCCCCCCCCGCGTGGCGGGTCAGCCGGTAGCCGTCATAGTGCCGGGTCCCGGACGCCACCGGGGCCGGGCCGGCGTCGCTCCAGTCTCCGGACACGTTCGACCTGATGCCGATCGTCGGCGGGGCGCTGTGGTTGCGCGTTATCGTGATCCCCATCGGGGCCGGGGGCCCAGTCATCGAGCCCCGCGTGATGGCGGCCCGGATGGCTTCGGCATCGGCAGAGCCGGGCGAATTGGTCAAATCAGTCGTGTTCGGATCAGTATCGGTATCCTCTCCGGTGTTATCCTCAGTATCGGTACCCTCTCCGGTGCTATCCTCAGTATCGGTATCCGGCTGTTGAACCAGGTTCATATTGCCGCCTCCGCCACCGCCGCATCCCGAGAGCGTCAGGGCAAGGATGAATCCACATAAGAGAAGCGGGAGAAACGGATGTGATTGTGTGTTATCAAAAGCCATGTCGTCGTGTTCCATCAGCGGCCACATGTCATCACGGTCATGTTCAGGGCAAAAAATAGGACCGTCCCGAGAGGACGATCCCGTCAGACTGAAGGAAGCGTTGGTTGCGGGGGAGGGATTTGAACCCTCGACCTTTGGGTTATGCGCGCCACTACAGCTTTCGCTGCCCGGGAAATCCGGTTCGTGGTCCGGACTTTCTCTTCATCCTCGGACCGGCTTCGCCGCCGTTAGGATGCCTGCCGTCAAGTCTCTACACCTTCTGCCGGAGCGCGATGCCTCCGCCAGCTTGGCTCGGGGTTACCCCGCTACCGGCTTCCCCGAATTTGACAGGTGATCGTACAGAAGTTTCCTTCTGCACAGCCCATTCATTGTTGGGAGGGGTTGCAAATGTTTCGAGCAACCAGCGGATCACTCCTCACGGTACTGAGCCCAACGAGCTACCAGACTGCTCCACCCCGCAACGGCATCGTAGCGAAGCCTCGCGAACAAAGTCAAATCACCGCGGAGAAGGACGGCTTCACAGGATCGGGGTCGGTTGTGCTATGGTGCGTGCACCATGCTCTTGGCCGGAATCTTCGGAGGCATCCTGTTTGTCCTACTGATTATCGGGGACTGGTATCAGTTCACCAGCCTCCGGCCCTTTGCCGTGCAATACGGGTTCGGCATCGCCCGCCGGCGTGACCGTCTCGACAACCTGTCCCGGCAAACCCTGCTCCGGCAATTCGGCAAACACGATACGATTGCCCTGCCCCACGGCGTCGCTCGCTGGTTCGGCGCACAGGAAGTGATTTCGCTCCGGCCCTCGTACCAATTATTCTCCATGCGGTTTCGCACGGCATGGCCATTGAAAGGCACCCTCACGCTTCATCCCACCGAAACCGGCGTGGCCCTGCACCTCACCAAGCGCGTGCCCTGGTCGTCGGGCCTGCTCACCTTGATCTGGTTGGGACTCGTGGCGATCGGCACCATGATCTTTTTAGTGACGTTCGGCATCGACGGCGGATTCAATTCGGCAAGCGGCTGGGCCCTGGCCTTGGGAGTGGGAGGCCTCGGCATCCTGGTCCTGCTCTTCGGGTTAATCCTGGTGTCCCTGGCCTACCGGCTTGAAGATTCGCGATTGATTCAGGTATATCAGGAACTTCAGGACGTGTGGCTTACTCACAGCGCACAAGTCGCGGGCCCATCGTGAAGAAACAACAAACGCAAGAAGGAAGATCAAGATGAAAGGATGGAATCACACGAGCACATGGGTCATAGTCGCGGTGCTGTTTACGGCGGTCATTCCGGTGTATGCCGAGAAAACCACCCCGGCGACAGACAAGAACTCGGCCGTACCCGCGGTGCCGCGTGCGATTCCGGACCTGATCCCGTACCACAAATTCGACCCGTCCACCAGCATGCTCTTCGACATCAACAAGTTGACCATTTCCGGGGACCTCAGGGTTCGTCCGGAATTCCGCACCAACTGGAAATTCGGGAGGCCCTATTACCTGGACGGTGCCGTGATCGACGAGAAGAGCAATTCGTTCTTCGTGCAGCAATGGGCGCGACTGGGCTTCAACTATTCGATCTCGCCGGACGTGACCTTCTTCTTTCAACCCCAATACTCCAAGAACTGGGGGGTCAACAATACGGTCGACGCCAACGGGACCGGCGGGACCCTCTTCGCCCGACAGGCCTTCATGCTCGTGCGGAACTTCCTCGTGCCGAACCTGACCGTGAAAGCCGGGCGACAACTCGTGGTGTGGGGCAACCAC
Organism: Nitrospira sp.; assembly: GCA_028819435.1. Lineage (GTDB taxonomy): Bacteria > Nitrospirota > Nitrospiria > Nitrospirales > UBA8639 > Bin75. The sequence continues at coordinate 8,838 of JAPPLK010000085.1, read as the reverse complement.
CGCATGTTCGGGCATTTCGACTGGAACAACGTGGGCTGGTCTCACGACGGCCTGACCGCGGAACTCAAACTGAGCAACACCGCCACCCTGGAGGTGGGCTGGTTGCGAACGGAGGAGAGAAACTGTACGGGTCCGACAACGGGCAACTGTATTGGCGGCACACAGGTTCCTGGAGTCAACGCAACCTCTGATGCCGACATTGTCTACGTCCGGACGCCCATGAACGTCGGAGGCCTGGTCCTTGAGCCCACTTACATCTGGCACAACGGCGGGACAAACGAAGGATTGCGAATCGAGGATGCGCGTCCGGCCAATCAATCCCGGCATACGATCGGCGGCCGGGCGTTCAAAAGGGGAAAGGTGGGCAGCGGGGTCATGGACGCCACGATCGAGGGGTACTACCAATTCGGAGAGATCGGGGGTTGGAATGACCCCAGGGGCAGGCACATGGATATCTCGGCCTATGCCTTTCACATCGACGCGGGCTTCACCCTTCCGGTTTCCATGCAACCCCGTTTGGGCGCCGAATTCAATACCGCATCCGGGCAGAAAAACTCGAACACCTGCCGGGCGCTTCAAGATCTCAACGATCCGATGGATGCCGCTCAATGCCCAAGCGCTTGGTCAGGGTTCGATCAATTGTACCCCACCAACCACATTCACTTCGGGTACATGGACCTCATGTCCTGGAAGAACATGAAGCATATTTCCTTCGGGCTCCAACTGCGGCCCACCAAGGACAGCCACTTTGAAATCACCGGACACAAGTTCTATCTCAACGAGCTCACCGACCACTGGTATTTCGCCAACCAGGGATACGCGGCCTTTCAGGATACCCTGCACGGCAACGACACCAACGACCTGGGTAGTGAAGTCGACGTGGTCTATACCCATTTCTTCACGCCCGGAAACCACGTGGCGTGGCAGACCGGCGCCGGGGTCTTCATGCCGGGTGAGTTCATCGACAGAAATGCCGTGGTCGGCGGGGACGCCGTGACTCAAACCTGGGGCTACACCCAACTCTGGATTAATTTTTAAAAAACCTATTCCATAACGGCGTCCCTTTATGGCGCCGACACGGAGGTTTTGAGGAGGTCCTGGGGTTTTTTGAGGAGGGCGTCGGCGCGAAATTTGGGGATGATATATACCCAGTCCCCGACCCGTTGGTTCAGGGCTTCGATTTCGGCTTTGACTTCGGCTTCGGACTTGATCCTGGGTTGATCGGGATTAGTGTCGGCTTCCTTGTCTTGCACGTCTACGTCGGATGGCTCGCCAGCTTGGGGGTCTGACTTTTTTCCCGGTTCCGCTTCTCTTTCCGGTTCGGGTTTCCAGACCAGGCCGGCGTTGAAAACTGCGGAGATCGTCACATAGTTTTTTTCGTCTTTCGGGAGGAGTTGCACGGTTCCCTGGAGGCCGTCGAAGGTTTCGAACACGGCGGTCCTGACCGGTTGGTCCTCGAACGGGACTTCGTTCTGCGGTTTGACGTCGTCCAACGAAAGGGAGGTGACCGTGGACACGACGTTGTTCACGGTAAATTGTGACTCTATTTCCAAACCGTCCGGCAGGTTGGCCACATGATAGTTGAGGTCCGTGGGCTTGGCTTTCTCCACAACCAGCCGGGTCTTGTCCGGGTGGGTCACGACCAGGCGCCTCACTCGTTTTGTTTCAATCTGCGTGAGTTCCTTGTCCAGCCATTTGCCCGGATTCTTTTCGATCGTGAGTCTGCCCTCGACCAGCCACGTCTGCGGGTCTCCGGCTTTGCGGATGAACAGTTCCTTGTACCCGCTCTTCCCTTTCGCCGGTCGATCGTTGCCGATGACGGCCGCCGCCACGGTGTTGTCCGTTGCATCCTTGAGGGTGATGCCCGTGGATAACGAGCCTTCGGCTTCCACGTCCTGCAACCCCAGTTTTTCGTAGAGTTCCGGTTTCCGGGTTTTGGGTTCGAGTGTTGTGAGTTCCGCGAGGCCGATGAGCGTTTCCCGCACGGTTCCAAGATCGGCCGGGTAGTCATATTTTTCCTTGACGCGCCATATATCTTCCTGCCGGTGAAGCGTGATGGTGCCGCTTTGCGTATCCACGCTCAACTCCGTGACGTCGTTGATCGCGGTCTTCAGTTCCGGGAAGACGGGTTGGCCCGTCATCGGGTCGCCGGGTTCTTGTTGTTTAACCACAAACACCGCCACGATGACCAGGACGGCAGCGATGACGGCTAAAGCGCTAAGGGTTTTGAGCATCTTAGTCATGGGGACTATTGTATTGGTTCCCACATCAGAGTGGTCGGTTATCGGGTGTGGGGCTCTACCCCACCTGCCCTCCCCTTACAAAGGGGAGGAAAAAGCAAAGACGCTGGATCCTCGATTAAAGATGTCGAGGATGACAGAAAAGGCAACCCTTTCAATTCCCTCGTGTCTCGTTGCTACGCTGGCGGCGGCGCATATTCCAGGTGCCGAGCACGACACCGCCCGCGGCGATCACCAGCGGCATCAGGCCGATGTTCAGAAACTTCACGACGTTTTCGAGGCTATCGATGTTTTTCTGCAATTCGTGCCGGACGTTGCGCAATGCTTTCCTGGTCGCCACCAGCTCCTGCCGGAAGCCTTCCAGCGCGGCTTGTTGTTCGGGACTCAGAATGATGGTGGTCTGGTCTTCTTTGCGTCTCTGCAGGTCCTGGATTTTGCGTTCGGTGTCTTTCAGGCGCTGCTGCAGGGCTTGTTCTTTCTGCCGGTACCGCGCTTCAGCTTCCTGTTGGATAGCCCTGACCAGCGTGAAGGGGCGCGCAAAATTTCCCCGGTTCCTGACACTGATCAGGTCGTGACTGCCGGTCAGATTGTCCAGGGCATTGGTCACGAAATCGTTGTTCGCGGCGGTGGGTATCCCGATCCGCTGTCCCAGAAAGTTTTGGGATTGGACCCAAAACCGGTCCTGTAGCATGTCGGTGTCCGCCACCACGATGACGTTGATCGGCTCCGCGGATTCGGCCACGTGCGGGCGTTGTTCGGTTTGCTGGTCGTTCTTGGCAGTCTCCGGTTCCTTTAGCTCGTCCGTTTCCTCCGCTGGCGGACGATCGTCGGGAAAGGCTGTTTTCACCTTGCCGGTCAGGCGGGCGGCCAGCACGAGGTGTTCGTTTCCCGGCTGATAGTCCCGCAGGATGCCTTCGACGTCGGGCATGAACTGCAAGCGTGCGGCCTCGATCTGCATGGCCTGTTCATCGGTTTCCATCAAGGGGGTCCACTCGACCGCGCTGCCCTCTTTTTTGCGCAGGATCCCGGCCGAGGCCAGAGTGAGGTTCGGGAGCTTGGCAGTCACGACGTCCTCGGCATTGAGTTGCCGGGACGTCAGGTCGATCCATACGGGATAGTCCGTGACCATCGTGCGGCCATCTTTTTGAAAGTTGACCCGTTTGGCCAGGGGGAGATCACCCACCACTGTACCGTCAACCAGTTCGATTCCCCAAGCGTCGAAAACCGGACCCAGATCGGAATTGCGCGGCCCCTGCATGCCCATGGGGTTTTGGGGATTGGGCAACACGCGGTCGGCTTCAGCATGGGGATCCACGAAGACGACGGCGCGGCCGCCGCGCAGCACGAACTGATCAATGGCATAGAGGGTCGTTTCGGCCAGTTGCTTGGGATGCACCACCATGAGCACGTCCACGTCTTCGGGGACGTCGTTGACGGCCTTATCCAGGACCTTGACTTCCATAACCTCCCGGATGCTGTCCATGATCATCCAGGGCTGCCGCCCGCCCGCGGCCTGCTGTGGAAACGGCATTTGCGGGTCGCCGTCCAAGGGCAGGGTGCTCAACAGACCGACCACTTTCTGTTTGGGGTTGGCCAACCGGTACACGAGTTTGGTGAGATCGTATTCGAGAAATTCCTCACGGCTCTGTTGAAAGAACGGAATGAGTTCCCGGTCGTCCGTGGCATTAGTGCCCACAAGTCCGAAATAGAACTGCGCGTTGCCCTGATCGATCGGCACGCCGCGCAGGCCGTATCCGACGGCGCGATCTTCTTCCTCCGAAAAAGGCTCGGGGTCGATGACGTGCAGGACCAGGTTGCCACCGGCAACTTGCTCATATTCCTGCAAAAGTTCCAGCACCCGGCTGGTATAGCTCCGAATGCCAGCCAGTTCCACCGCCAGCTTCTTCGACAGGTAAAACCGCAGGGTCACCGGCTCGTCGAGCCCCTGCAGGATGTTTTTGCTGCCCTCGGACAGGGTATAGAGGCGTTGTTCCGTGAGATCGATACGGGCCGACCGGAACGCCACGTGACTCAGGACGTTCACCGTAAAGAACAGGACCACCGCAATAGCCAGTCCACTTCCTGTCAGAAGCCTGGTGTTCATGGATCTTTTATTCCGCTTTCTTCCATTCCAGCATGAGTGCCGTGGCAAACAGCCAAAAGCCGATGAGCGAGAGGAAATACACCAGGTCGCGCAGGTCGACAACCCCGCGACTCAGGGCGTTGAAGTGTGTCAGGAAACTGAACGAGCTGATGAGTTCCACCACGAATTGCGGGGCCCACCCGCTGAACAGATCCAGCACCATGGAAAAGCCGCTGAGGACGAACCCCAACCCGACTATCACGCTGATCACAAAGGCAATCACCTGGTTCTTGGTGAGGGCCGACGTGCATGAACCGATCGCCATAAAACCGCCTGCCATCAGAAAGCTGCCGAGGTAGCTTGCCAGGATGACCCCGTTGTCCGGCTCTCCCAGGATATTCACGGTCACCCACAGGGGAAAGGTGAGCCCCAACGCAATGCCGGTAAAACACCAGGCGGCCAGAAACTTGCCGATCACGGCTTCCCATAAGGTCACGGGTAGCGTGAACAGCAATTCGATGGTCCCCCCGCGCCGCTCCTCGGCCCAGAGCCGCATGGCCAGGGCCGGAATCAGGACCAGGTAGAGCCATGGGTGAAAGTCGAAAAAGGGGATGAGATCCGATTGTCCCCGGGCAAAGAAGTCTCCCAGGTAGAAGGTAAAGGCCCCGGCCAACATCAGAAAAATGATGATGAACACCGCGGCAATCGGGGTCGCGAAGTATCCGACCAATTCCCGTTTGAAAATGACGCCGATCCTGCCCATGTCCTGTTCTCCTGCCGGTCCGTTGGTATGAAAATGAATACCCTGTTCCCTCTGGTGGAGCGGCGCCATCCATTCGGGACGGCACCCTTCGACTTCGCTATCGCTACGCTCAGGGTAGGCTCCGGCCGTCCCCTACGGGCTGGGGAGAGCCCATATTATTTGTAGGGGCAGGCCCCTGTGCCTGCCCTCCGCCCCTTTTCTACGTGAGCGCCTGGGCGGGTACGGTCAACGAACGGAACACTTCATCCAGGTGCCCGTGTTCCACGGATAACTCCACCACGTCCCAGTCCTGCCGATGTACGCACTGGCTGACGGCTCCGATGATGGGTTGTCCGTCCTTCGGAAGGATCCGATATTCCAACGCGGTTCCGTCGAGGGCCTCGGCCCGCTCAACGCCGGGCAGCCCTTCCAGTGTCACCTGCACGCCATCGGTGCGCGGCCCCCGCAATCGAAGGATCACCGCATTGTGATACCGGGACCGGGCCTCCAACTCCGCCGGCGTTCCGTCGGTGATTACCTTGCCCTTGGCAATGATCATCGCACGGGTACACACCGCGTGGACCTCTTCCAACACGTGCGTGGAGAGAATAATGGCCTTTTCCCGCGCCATGGTTTTGATGAGCCCGCGCACTTCATGTTTTTGGTTGGGATCGAGCCCGTCGGTGGGTTCGTCAAGAATCAACACGTACGGATCATGCAGGATGGCCTGGGCCAAGCCTACCCGGCGCTTGAATCCTTTGGAGAGTGTGTCGATGGGCTGGTGCGCCACCCCTTCGAGATTCACTGTTCCCATGGTCTCGGAGACCCGGCGATACAATTCCGCTCTACGAAACCCGCGCATTTCGCCGATGAACGTCAGAAAGCTCAGCGGAGTCATCTCCCCATAGGCTGGCGCTCCTTCCGGCAAATACCCCAGGCTTCTTTTGGCTTCGAGCGGCTGCTCCCGCATGTCGAAGCCGTTGACCTTGACGGTGCCCCCGGTCGGGGTCAGAAACCCCGTAATCATTTTCATGGTCGTGGATTTGCCCGCGCCGTTCGGACCCAGGAAGCCCAGCACTTCTCCCCGGCCGACCGTGAACGACACGTCTTCCACGGCCACGATCGGCCCGAATGTTTTCCGAAGTTGTCCCAGCTTAACCATCGCGTCCATCGTTTTCTCTGGGAACCTCTATTCCCGTTTCTGGGTTCTTCATCCTGTCTCGTAATAAATATAACCACGTGTGCCGGAGTCAAGAGCCCTGCACCGGATTTTTCCGTACGCGATTTGCGGGCTCTCTTTAAGTGGCATTGGCGAATTTTGAGAACGTCGGGGGGTTAGATTTCCGAGGAACGCTCCACATCCACAATGACCAGCATCCCACGCATGATCGGATGCAGCGTGCAGTGGTAGGGGTACTGCCCGGGTGGCAGTTGAGCCACTTCAAACACGCCATCCGGCCCGATGGGCCCGGAATCGAAGGCGCAGAGACCGCTTCCCCGGCATCCGTCATGCGTAATCGTGTGATGCGAGCCGGTGGGATTCTCCCACCGAATCGGGCTGCCAGCCATCACCGTGGCGACGACCGGGGCGAAATACGGCGACCACGATTCCATTTGAATCCTGAACGGCACCGACACGGCACCGACCCAGGAGACGGTGAGGAGCACGACCAGCATACCCAGTGCGGAGTATTTCATGACTTTATTGCGTTGCAGCATTCTTCGGCTCTTCGACATTACGTTGCCACGAAGCACGGCTACCCATATCCACAGTATACACCCCGATTTAAATGGATCGTCAAATTTCACGGCTTTTTGTTTTTTCAATCAGGTATCGGGGATACGCTACGCTAACTCGACCTATCCCGACCTACCCGACTTTCTTCTGCTGTCATCCCCCCAACAAAAAGCTGGATCCATCCCCGACATTGGTAATCGGGGATCCAGTTTATATGGTCGGGGAGGGATCCAGGGTCTTTTATCTTATCCTGACTTGCTCTCTGCTTTCAGTTGACGCAATTCATAAAAGGTGCCGCGCCAGACGATACCTCCCCGCCAGAGCGCCAGGACCGCGGCACGGCATTGAATATAGGCCAACAGGCCGATCGTGAGCGGAAGCAGCAGGCCCTGCCAAAATTTCACCCCGAACGGTGCCATGACGGCACCGAAACTCCCAACCATCATGACCACGGTCACAGCGTAGCAGGCTTGTGGCCATCCATCGGTTACCCAGACCCCGAACCACGGCCAGACGTGCATGAACAGGCTGGCGAGTGCCGATGCGATCACCAGCGAGACGCGGTACTCCATCCCTGCAAACATGTTTTTCATGAGGCCGTCCATGAGTTCTCCCACCGACCGGTACCATTCCACTCCGATCATCCCCCTCCCGTTCAGAACGTCCTGACTGTAGCCATGTTCCTTTACCAGTTTTCCGAATTTGAGATCGTCGTCCGGCCGAAGCGCCACCGGCTCATGGCCGCCCAGGACGCGGTAGACTGACGTCCGGATCAGGTTAAATGCCCCAATGCCCATGTAGCGCCGGCTCCGCGGATCTCGAGCTTTCCACGGCCTGAAGACGATGAACAGGAACAGCCCGAAGGTGGCGGACAACGTTCTCAGGAAAACCCCGGGCATGGTGCCTTCCGGAATCAAGGTCACGTGATCGAACCCGTTCGCCTCCGCGTGTGCCACGGCTTTTCTGAGCGCGGATGGGTGAAACACAATATCCGCATCGGTGAAGAGGATGAATTCACCTCGGGCCTGTTGCACGCCAACGTGTAACGCGTGCGGCTTCCCAATCCAACCGTCCGGCAAATCGTCAATCGTCACCACGGTCAGGCGCGGGTTCCTATCCGCCATTGTTTCAAGGATCGCTCCCGTACGGTCAGTCGATCGGTCGTTGACCACGACGATCTCGATGTCCGGATAGTCCAAAGCCAGGACCGAATCCAAGGCCTGCTCCAGGTTTCGTTCCTCGTTTCGAGCCGGGATCACGATCGACACGGCGGGGAGAGAAGACTCGGTATCCACCGATACGGATGCCAGCACCGTGAACGCGTGCCGTTTACTCATAAGCCAGATACCGGCCGGCACCCAAAACCCCGCAGCCACCAGCGCGAGAGTGACGTGGAACGCGTGCATGTCCATACTTCGTCTTGCCGAAAAGGCTTTCCTCCGACGGGTTTCAAGCCCTAAACGCCAATTCTTGCACTAATGACAATAATGGTATATTTTCTATACCATGTTTAATTTTGAGATCGACGAACGGAAAAGTCAGATTAATCTGAAAAAACATAGGATTGCTTTCGATCAAGCCCAAGCTCTGTGGAAGGATCCCGACGCCGTTGAAATCCAAGCAAAAACAGAGGATGAAACACGGTCTTTGGTCATAGGCCGCATCAAGGGCAAACACTGGTCAGCCATTGTCACGCTTGAAGGAAGCCGTATTCGAATTATTTCCGTTCGTCGATCTCGCGCAGAGGAGGTCTTGATCCATGAAAGCCAGGAAATTTGATTCAGCCTTTGATAAAGGCAAAGACATCTCTCACGTGTTGGATGTATCAAAAGCCCGCAGACCCCTGCAAGAACAAAAAAGAGTCAACGTTGATTTTCCCGTTTGGATGATCGATTCACTGGATAAGGAAGCCAATCGACTCGGCGTGACGCGCCAATCCATCATTAAAGTCTGGTTGGCCGAACGTCTTGAGCAATCTGCCTCCAAGAACCTGCCACAGCTTCAATGAGGCCGAGGCACGCATGCCTCGGAATTT
>JAPPLK010000028.1 GCA_028819435.1 Nitrospira sp. | reverse complement strand
TGCCTTGACAAAGACCAGACCCTCCCATAGGATCGCTGAAATGGGCGGTGGACAACCAGTCGTTCAAAATTCCCTGACTATGGACGAAGTCTGGGAGTTGTATCGCCCGGACATCGAAGAAATCGAATCGCATATTCGCCGGAACCTTAATTCCGAAGCTCCGCTCATCAATGAAATTGCCGCCCACATTCTGGACGGGGGCGGCAAACGCATTCGCCCGCTCCTGTTGAGTCTCTGCTCCCGGCTCACGGGGTACATCCCCAAAGACGACCTGGTTCTCGGCAGTCTCATCGAGTTCATCCATACGGCGACCCTGCTCCATGACGACGTGCTGGATGAAGCGACTCTTCGCCGTGGACGACCCACGGCTCGACGCATATGGGGGAACCGGGCCAGCATCCTTGCCGGAGACTACCTCTACTCACGCGCCATGCATCACATCGCCGCATTCAAGAACCATGAGGTCAATGACGCCATGGCCTTGGCCTGCAAGCGATTGGCGGAAGGAGAAATTCTTCAACTGTGCGCCAACCGTCAACCGCTGTTGCCTGAAGCGGAGTATCTCCGGATTGTCGAGTACAAGACCGGCGCCTTGTTGGCGGCCGCGTGCAAGGTGGGCGGCCTGATGGGTGGCGTCTCGTCCCTGCAAGCGGAAGAGTTGTATCGCTTCGGCTTGAACGTGGGTATTGCCTTTCAATTGGCCGACGACTGGCTCGATTACACGGCCGATGAACGGAACCTCGGAAAGACCCTCGGGCAGGACTTGATGCAAGGGATGGTCACCCTGCCCCTGATCCACGTGTTACCGCGTCTGCAGGCTGACGAACGAAAGAGCATGGTCGCCAAAATTGAACGTAACGCCATAGAGGAAGGTGACCTGCTCCGGCTTACCGCATCCATGCACGAACACGGCTCCCTGGGCTACACCCGGACCCGTTCCCGGGAATATATCGACGCCGCGCTCTCAAATCTGACGACCTTCGACGATTCCACTGCCAAGCGTGCCCTTATCGTCGTAGCCGATTACATGGTCAACCGGGATAGCTGACGCAGCCTGCGGTTCATCCGGGACGGCACGGGGGCCGTCCCCTACCAGGACGATGTTGTAGGGACAACCCCCTGTGGTTGTCCGTCGCCCACGGAACGACCCACATCATTCGGGACGGCACAGGGGCCGTCCCTTACAAGGATGATGACTTCGCGGCACGCCCGGCTTTGTCCCGCAGCACGGCCAGAAACAGAAGGCCGATCAGGATCCAGAGGATTTCACGAATCCGGCGGATCACGGCAAAGGCGATGCCCGTCACCTCGCCGTACCCCAAAGCCACCAGGAAAACAAGATACCCGCCTTCCTGCACCCCAAGTCCCCCGGGAACAAACGACACGCTTCCCTTGATCAGCGACGTCATGGCGGCGATCGCCAAAGACGATAACCAGCCGACCTCCGCTCCCAGGAAATAGAGAATCGCATACACTTCAAACAACTCCGTCAACCACGCGGTAAAGTGGACCCCCATCGACAAGAAGAACGTTCGGCGGCGCCGTCCGTAAAAGGTACGGATCGTCCGGTCCAACTCCAACAACCGCGGTCGATAAGCCTCCAGGCGTTGCGACCGGATCCGGCACGCGTCGGCCACTGTCAACAACCCTCTTCCGAGCCCGTAGCGTTGAACCACGAGAAACAGAAAGACGCCGAACCCCAGCAGGCCGACGCTGACGAACGCCACCAGGACGTTGTACCCGGTTCCACCGACGAGCCAGAACGTCGCACTCAACCCCAACACCATGTAGAGAACCTGGGCAAGAGTCATGATCGTCTTGGCCGTCACCACGGAGGCCAACCCTTCGACCATGGGGACTTCATGGCGCGTCAGCAGGTATGCCTTCATGGGCTCTCCACCCAGCATGGCCGTTGGGGTCGTCGCGTTAATGGCTTCACCGGCCATCCTCACCATGAACAACCGGACAAACCCCACCCGGCTCGCCCACGGCCCCAAGGTCAGGGACCATCCATACGTATCAAGCAGGTACACCACCAAAAACGGGACGAGAATCATGCAGGACGCGACCAACCCAACACGTTCCACCGTCTCCCAGATCCGGAACGGGCCGATATGCCAGAGCAGCCCGCCCAGGACAGCAACACCCGCGACAAGAAATACCAGCCGAATCATGTGATGCACGCAGTGTCCTCTACTATCATTCCCGCGCACGCGGGAATCCAGCGTCGTTTCGCCTTCGCCTCAGGGTAAGTGAAAAGACAAAGACACTGGATCCCCGATTAAGAATGTCGGGGATGACAGAAGGAGTTGAAGATGACAAACAACCAACCGGTCAGGACCGATGAATGGGAAACGCCCGGTACAGGTTCCAGGCCATCATGATCGCAAACACACTCGTCCCGGCGGCAACGAGCCATAAGAACCAGGGCAGCACGCCCAAACAGGCGCATATCAGGACGACGATGGAAAAATCCCGATTCGCCACGTGTCTCAGGATAAAATCGAAACGGGTTCGGGCGGCCTGACGCATGCGTTGCCAACGCATGGTGTTGCCTTTCAGGGACTTGACCCGGTCCACGCACCACAGGGACGCTCCGGTGGAGAGAACGGCAATGCCTCCCAAGAACAACGGCAGGTAGCCGGAAAATACGAGATTCTCCTGGTATGCCCCCCAGGCAATCCCCGCAAACACGGCCACGTGAACGATATTGTCGGAGACAAGGTCCAACGCCTGTCCCAATGGGGATTCCGCGAAGGTGAGCCGCGCCACTTCTCCGTCGCAACAATCGAGAATCACAGCGAGTTGAAACAGGAGAGCCCCTGCAATCCCTCCCGCATACGAGCCTGTCGCAAAACACGCCGCCCCACCGAGGCCGATGATCATCGACAACAGGGTAACGGCATTGGGAGAGCATCCCAGTTGCATGAACAGCCGGCTCAACGGCCTGGAAATTTTCCGGTTCACGTAGCGGTCAACAACTCCATCCAGGGTGCCGTCCACGCTTTGCAACGAACGAAACAGAGCCTGTTCCAGTGCCAACCGCGGGAGGATCTCCTGTTTCGCGCGTTCCAGGTCTTCGGGGAAGTCGATCTCGATCCACGGCAGGCCTCCGATTTTCTCGACCCCGACCGGGACTTCGCGGAAAAAGTCCGCCAACGCATCTTCGTATTCCACGTCCAGCAGGCCTTGGCGCACACGCGTTTCCACCGATCGCAACAATTGCGGCACGGCAACTTGCGACACGCGCAAAAACCCGACTCCCTCACCCACCAAGTCATACTCGTCCGGCACCTGTTTGGACAAGGCAGTCACTCGTCCTTTCCGCGTCACGACCATACATTCTTCCGTGTGTTGCGTCACGGTTTCATCCATCAACAGGGCATTAGCATGCGATGAGTTCAGCAATCGATCGAGCACGGCGGGATGAAACAGCACGTCGGCATCCATGATCACCACGTCGTCGTCCATGGCCTCACGGGCCGTCCACAACGAGACGATGCTGCCGCGTTCGAAGTCGGGATTGACCAGGAACGTCACGTCCGCCGTGGCGGGATAGGACGCCACCGCTTCGCGAACGTGTTCCTGTTTGTACCCGACCACCATACAAATGCGGGTCACGCCCAGGTGCGCCAAGGCATCGAAATAGCGATACAGGAGCGGCTTGCCCCCGACGTCAATCAGACACTTGGGACGGTGCATGGTCACGACGTCCAGCCGACGCCCGCGGCCGGCCGCCAGGATGACCGCTTTCATGTCGCCCGGTTCGCGCGCGTCAACACCTCTTCAAAGGCACCCAGAAACCCTTCGATATCGGATTCCTGCAAAGCCCCCATATTGGCCACGCGGAAAATCCGTGATTCCAGGTGTCCCTGCCCGGCGTAAATCACGAAACCGCGTTCCTTCAAGCGGTCGTGCAGCACGTCATAAGCCAGGCCCTCCGGCAAATGAAAGGCCGTCAACGAATTCGATTGAAACTCGGGAGGCAACACGGCTCGCACACCGAGGGCGGCCATGCGTTCCCGGATCAGGGCGGCCATCCGCGCGTATCGTTGAATGCGATTCGCCACGCCTTCTTCCAGGAGTTCCGACAAGGCTTCGTTGAACGCGGCATACACCTGGACGGCCGGCGTAAAGGGGACCGTGCCGTTTTCCTGGGCCGTGTAGTAATTGGCCAGGTTCAAATACCACGTGCGTTTGGGGTACTTCAGCACGTTTTCCATGAAGCCCTTGCGAACCAGGACAAACGAGACACCCGGAAATCCCTGAATACATTTGCCCGCGGTCCCGGCCACCATATACATGTGCCGCCCGGCGATATCCAAAGTCTCCCCGCCCAACCCACTGACGGCATCCACGATAAAGACCCCCCCGCGGCTATCGACCAGGTCGGCCACTTCGTTGACCGGATTGAGGAGCCCCAGCGTGGTTTCATGGTGCACCATGACCACCCCATGCGCCGACGGCTGCTGCTTCAAGGCTCGCAGAATCGCTTCCGGGTCAGGCACGGCATCCCACTTGTACTTGATTTCCACGATCCCGAGGCGTTGCGTCGCGATGATGGAGGAAATCCGTTCGCCGTACACCCCGTTATTGACGTGAATCAGCCGCTTCCCCGGTGGCAGAGAGGACATGATGGAGGCTTCCACCGCGGCGGTGCCGGAGCCGGTAAGCAGAATCGCGGTGTACTCCGATTCCGCGCCAGGGACAAAGGCTTCCAACAACTTGCGACGAACGTTGCCGATCAATTCCGCGCATTCGGATTCCCGATGACAGATGTCCGGCCCCAGCAAGGCGTTTCTGACGCGATCCGACACGTTTACCGGACCCGGATTGAGCAGTATCATGAGCGTACCATCATTCTTTGTTTCCTCACCCTTTTTTCCCTCACCCTGCCCCCCCGATTAGATCCCCGATTACAAACGTCGGGGACAGGCGTCGGGGGCTTCGCCTGATTTCAGACCAGGGGAAGAGTGGTTCAGTTTTGTTCCACGGCCGCGCGAAAGCGTTTGGTAATGTCAGCCGGATCCAGCGCAACGCGATCCGCGTCTTCTATCTGTTCGTTCACTTTGATCAGCAGGAAATGCGGGCCGTCGTTGGCGAGCATGTGCGTGAATTCATAGATGATATCTTCCCGTTCCCAAACCCGTTCGACGGTGGCGTACCCGGCCGCCTTGGCGACCTGGTCCAGCCGTACGACACGCGAATAGGACGCCTGGTTGCCGGTTGTCCCGTAGACTTCGTTATCGAACACGACGTGCGTCAGGTTCTTGGGACGCAAGGCACCGACCGTAGCCAACGTGCCCATACCCATGAGCACGTTCCCATCGCCGTCGAACACCACGACCTGCCGGTCCGGTTGAGCCAGGGCCAACCCCAACCCGATGGACGCGGCCACGCCCATCGACCCGATCATATAAAAGTTCTCATCCCGGTCCCTGATCTTCTGGGCTTCCCGCGAAGGAAAGCCGTTACAAACGATGACCGGCTGACCGCCGACGATGTCAAGCAGCGCTTGCATCGCCTGGGCTCTGCTCTGCATCACGCCTTCTTCAGGTCGCATAATTTCGGGTCTTCCTCCGTTCACTCCCTGCCCTCTCACCCCAGCCCTCTCCCTCAAGGGGAGAGGGAGTTCCCCTCCTTTGTAAGGAGGGGCGAGGGGAGGTAGAGCGCATTGGCGTCAAGGTTGAATCGTTTTCACCACGCCTTTTTTCAAAAACAGCGCCACGGGGACGCGTTGATCCATGAAGGTCTGCGCGGTCCATCGCAGATCCTCGACCAGAGTTTCCGCGACCAACGTGCGGTGCGGAATCCGGATCGTGTCCATCAATTGCGGCATCGTTTGCCCCATCACCAGGTGTTCCGGCGCGTCTTTCCCTTCAAAGCCTCTCCAGGAAATGATGAGCAGACACGGAATCCGGTAGATCAGGTGGAGCGACATCAGCACGTTCAGGGCATTCCCCAACCCCGAATTCTGCATCAGCACCACGGGGATTTTCCCGCCGAGAAACGCTCCGGCGGCCATGGCCACTGCCTCGTCTTCCCGCACGGACGGCGTATAGAGTCGTCGTTCGCTCAACACTTCGATGATTCCGCCCAGGATGGTGTCAGGCACGCCGGTAAAAAAATCAAACCCCATATCCCGGAGCGCCTTCACAAAATCATCGCTGTCAATCACGGCCATGACGTCGTACCCGTCTGGTTTCGCTCATTCGATTATTCCCGCTGTCGCCTTCCGTCATTCCCGTATGTGTTCAGTCATTCGTTGACACATTTCAGCCCGCCTTTTCCCCTCCTTTGTAAAGGAGGGGCGAGGGGAAGTAGAGACCTGGAAGCCCCATGGACAAACAGCTCTACCCCACCCGGCCTCCCCTTACAAAGGGGAGGGAAAGAATACAGTCACCCGGCACCAACGCAATCGTCGGGAGAAAATACCAGACGCCTCCCCCGCTTCTCAACACGTCGACGGTTTTTGAAAACGCCTCCCACGATTGCGGAGCTCTGGTGTGACAAGGTAGACTCCGAGACACGGTTCTCTTCTATGAACAACCCGAGGAGCGTGGCGTCCATGAAACGGGAACAGGAAAAGCGATACACGAAACGACACGCCGAAAGCGGGATTGCCGCGCCACTCCCCCCTTTGGAAACATGGCCAAACCAATATCCCGGCTATGAGATCACGATCGAAATCCCGGAATATACCGCCATCTGTCCCAAAACCGGACTCCCGGACTTCGGCACGATCGCGATTCACTACATGCCGCACAAGGCCTGCGTCGAACTCAAGTCGCTGAAACTCTACATCCACGCTTACCGCAACGTCGGCATCTTTTATGAAAACGCCGTCAACCGGATACTCCGGGATTTCGTCAACGCCTGCCGGCCGGAATGGGCCGTCGTGACCGGCACCTTTACGGCTCGCGGCGGACTCAGCAGCACCATTCGAGCGCAATACCCGCAAGAAAGACGCAAAGCATGACGTCTCAGAGGTTGACGACGGCCGACGCACTGATTATGGTGAACACCATAGGGCATTGAGCAGGCAATGGGTCTTACCTTCATCAAAGCCAGCATTATCAATCCCGCGAATCCGCGCAGAAAGACCCGCCTGGAATTTTTGGTGGATTCGGGAGCGATCTACTCCGTCGTACCCAAAAAACGCCTGAAACGAATCGGTATCCAGCCGCACGGTACGCGCGTCTTCACTCTCGCCGACGGTACCCAAATAACCAGGGAAATCGGGGACGCGATTTTTGCCATCAACGGAGAACGAGCGGCATCCCCCGTCATATTCGGCGAGGATGGGGACAGCCTCTTGTTCAGCATGGTTTCCCTCGAAGCCCTGGGCCTGATTCTCGACCCGATCCGGCGCGAACTCCGGCCGCTCCCCATGGTCCTCTGATAAAACAGACTTAAGGAACCTCTGATTTACTGCACTATCGAGCGCAGGGCTGCGTTGTGTCCTCGCTCAACCCTCACCTATCTCGATGATAAGCTTCGGGTTTCGCTCCGGGACGCCTTGCCCTGCATCCCGCTATCACATCAAATCAGAGGTTCCTTAACGGCTGTTGTAAAATTCGCTGATCCGCGTCACCACCGTTTCCATCTGGGCGTCGGTGAGTTCGGGATACACCGGCAAAGACACCACTTCCTGGGCCAGTTGCTCGGACACCGGAAGATCACCCTTGGCATAGCCCAGCGATTGGTAACATTCCTGCAGGTGCAGGGGGACGGGATAATAGACCTTATGGCCGATCTCGTGATCCTTTAAATAGGCCATCAGTTCATCGCGGTTTTGCGCGCGCAGGGTATATTGGTTGAAGACGTGAACGTTGCGCGGGTCCGTGACTGGCAACGTCAGGTGCTCCAGTAACCCGGCCCGTGCAAACAGCTCATTGTAGTACGCCGCGTTCCGGGCGCGCTTGGCGTTCCATTTGTCCAGGTGTTGCAGCTTGACGCGCAACACCGCCGCCTCCAAGGCATCGAGCCGGCTGTTGAGTCCGATGTGGTCGTGATGGTAATCCGAGCGACTGCCATGCACCCGCAACGCGAGAAGCAGTTCGCAGAGGTCCCCGTCATTCGTCACGATCAACCCGCCGTCACCCACGCCTCCCAGGTTTTTGGACGGAAAAAAGCTGAAACACCCCGAATACCCGAAGGTTCCGGCTTTGCGACCAGCGCGGCTGGCGCCGATGGACTGGCAGGCGTCTTCAATGACCTTGAGGCCGCGTCGATCGGCCACCTCCATGATGGACTCCAGGTCGGCGCATTGCCCGAAAAGATGGACGGGAATGATGGCCTTTGTGCGAGGCGTGATCTTCCGCTCAAGCTGTTCGGGATCCATCGTAAAGGTATCGGGAAGGACGTCCACGAACACCGGCACCGCGTGCAAACGCGAGATGCCGCCGGCCGTGGAAAAGAAGGTAAACGGCACGGTGATCACTTCATCGCCAGGGTTCACACCCGCCGCCATGAGAGAGAGCAACAAGGCGTCGCTTCCCGAGGCCACCCCGACGGCGTGACGGCACTCAAGATACCCGGCGATGGCCGTCTCAAAAGCCTCGACCCGTGGACCGAGCACGAAGCCCTGCTCATTGCAGACCTCTTCAATCGCCGACAGGACGTCAGGACGGATCTGCTGAAACTGCGCCTGTAAATCCAACAAGGGAACCTTCACGAACCGCACCGCTCCTGTTATCATGAGTCAATTGCGGACCGCGTATTCAAACATACCTGACGGGAACGGGCAAGTCGGGAACGACATGAATTATTGCAGCGCGTGCGGCGCACCACTCGTTATGAAAATCCCCGAGGGGGATACGTTGCTCCGGTTCGTCTGTGAACGGTGTGAAACCGTTCATTACGAAAATCCCAAAATCGTGGTGGGCTGTCTTCCCGAATGGGAGGACCGGATCCTGTTGTGCAAGCGGGCCATCGAGCCGCGCTATGGCCTCTGGACCTTCCCCGCGGGGTTCATGGAAAAAGATGAAACCCTGGAGGAAGCCGCGGCGCGCGAAACCCTGGAGGAAGCCGAAGCCGAGGTCGAGATTTCGCAACTGTACGCAGTCTTCAGCATTCCTCACGTGAGCCAGGTGTACGTCGTGTTTCGCGGGACCATGAAACGAGCCGCGTTCGGCGCGGGAACGGAAAGCCTGGAAGTCGATCTGTTCAAACGGGAAGACATTCCCTGGTCGAAGCTGGCGTTCCGGGTGATTTACGAAATCCTGGAGCGCTATTGCAAAGACGGGACGCACGCACCGGTCCACGTGGGCACCATCCCGGGTCCTCCGCGACCGTAGGTCGCATATCTCCTCTCTCCTCTCTCCTTTCCCCTCACCCCAACCCTCTCCCTCAAGGGGAGAGGGAGTGAGACTGTAGGGAGCAACGATCGTTGATCTCCGCTTCCTCTTGGGCCCCAGTGCCCCGCCTTTGGAAGACAACCCCCTCACTCCCCCATATCAGGGGGACGGCAGAACCCTTCTCTCCCTCCTGACAAGGGGGGCCAGGGGGGTTCAGGTCGGGGTAACGAAACGTAACCCTACAAGTAAGTAGGGAGCAACAACCGTTGATCCCTACGAAGCCGCATATACAATGACACCGTATCGCGCGGCTTTGCCGATCGCGATCCACACCAACGCGGCAAACCACGGCACACGGAGCCACCCGCCGACCAGACACAACGAATCGCCAACGACGGGCACCCAGGACAACAACAGGGCCGGACTCCCCCATTGCCGCAACCATCGGAGAGGTCGATTATATTTGGGGTGGGTGAACCGTGAGGCCGGAAACCACCACCCGAAAAAACGGCCGACTGCCCACGTGCTCATCCCGCCCAACGTATTCCCGGCCGAAGCCACGGCCAACAGGAGCCACGGATCATACGCATCCCGGACGGCCAATAGAGCCAACACGGCCTCAGACCCGCCGGGAAGCAGCGTGGCGGCCAGGAACGCGCTCACGAACAAGGCCCAGAGACCGGCCCCTTCAACGGTCATGACGTTCATTCCTCCACCCAACGCACCGGATCGCCGACCAGAATCTCGCCGTCGTCCAACACCTCGCCAAACGCCCCACCGGCCCAGGACCGGGACATGGCAGCCTGCAATCCGGGCCAGGCTTCCTCCATGCGTTCACACGGCCTTGTTTCACCCAGGATGCGAATCCGGCACGACCCGATCGCGAGCACGCGCGTCCTGGAGCGGGATAAGCTGAGGCCATGGATCAACAGGTTCGCCCGACGCGCGGACGGCGGCAGCGCGCCGGCGACTTCCGTCATCAACTCCGCCCAGATTTCCCGTTCGAGAATGGTGACCTGCCGCCTGCCGCCCTGATTCGCATTACCCACCAGTCCCTTTCCCGCTTCCAGGGTCGCCTGCTCCACGCAATCCATGGGACCGCGCTTCGTGCGCTTGATCCAAATGGCTTCAAGCCGGCCTTCTGTCGCCCGCGTGTGCTTCGACACGATCCTGCCTCCGAATTCGACGGAATTCGTTTTGACTCTCCGGCGCTGACGTTTTATAGTAAATTATGGCGCGACAGAATAGCCCACCCCGACCTGAAATCCAAACCGCCCAAACGAAGGGCGTGCGCCCGCACGTCCTCCTGCTCGTGCTGGCAGGAAGCCTGTGCGGGCTCTGGTCCGGACAGGCCTTGGCTGAACATCCTTCCCAGCTTCCCATGCCGTTTGAATTGGTCAAGACGTTGGTGGGGACCTGGCAGGGCAACAAGCAGGTGCTCGACGGGCAGGAAACCATCACCGTGGAATATGCCTTAACATCGAGAGGCACGGCGGTGATCGAACGGATGTTCCCCGGCACGCCCAAGGAAATGGTCTCGGTTTACGCGCAGGACGGACACGAGATGGTCATGACGCATTACTGCGCGTTGGGCAACCAGCCACGGATGAAAACGAGCAGCCCGGTGACCGGAAATTCCATTACCCTGTCCTATATCGACGGCACGGGCATGCGTTCCGTGCAGGACAAGCACATGCACGAACTCACCCTCATCATTATCGACAGCCGCCACATCAACCACGAATGGACGGTCTTCGAACACGGCCGGGAACAAGTGACCCATACGTTTGCCTTTGCCCGGCAATAAGTCCACGCTTACTTTTCCTGCGTCCCCTTTCTGTCATGCCCGACATTTTTAATCGGGCATCCAGTGTCTCTGTTATTGGAGCCGTACAATTCCGGTGGGACGACACCCTTCGACTTCGCCCCCGTTCGTTCTGAGCGTAGCGCCAGCGAAGTCGAAGAACGCCCAGGGCAGGCTCACGGACGATCTTCGACGCCCTACTCCACGGTCACGCTTTTCGCCAGGTTTCGCGGGCGGTCCACGTCAACGTTGCGTCGCGTCGCGATATGATACGCCAATAATTGCAGCGCGGCCGTAAAGGCAACCGGAGAGAGCAACGCATGGGTGTTGGGAATCCTGAACACGCAATCGGCCAGGGCTTCCAGTTCTTCTTCGCCCTCGCTCACAAACGCGATGACCGGCGCGCTTCGCGCCTTGACTTCCATCAGGTTACTCATGGTTTTGTCGTATAGCCGGTCCCGCGGGGCCAGGACCACCACTGGCACGTCTTCGTCGATCAGGGCAATGGGGCCGTGTTTCATTTCTCCCGCGGCGTAGCCTTCCGCGTGGATGTAGGAAATTTCCTTGAGCTTGAGCGCACCTTCCAACGCAATCGGATAATTGATTCCGCGTCCGAGGTAGAGAAAGTTGTTCTTCCGGTGGAACCGTTCCGCCATCGCCGCGAATTCGGCTTCCCGCCTGATGACGCCTTCCACGTGTCCGGGCAGGGCCATGAATTGATCCAGCCACCATTGCCCGTCTTCCACCCCCAGGACTTGACGCACTCGCCCGACGTGCAGGGCCAGGAGATACAGGGCCAGGAGCTGGCCGGTGAAGGCTTTGGTCGAGGCCACGCTGATCTCCGGACCACACCTGGTGTAAATCACGCCGTCGGATTCCCTGGCCAGCGTACTGCCCACGACGTTGACAATCGACAAGACGTGCGCGCCCAGCCGCCTGGCTTCCCTGGCGGCAGCCAGCGTATCCGCGGTTTCTCCCGATTGTGAAACGGCAATAAATACGTCGCCTTCCTGCACCATCGGGTTGCGGTACCGGAACTCCGAGCCGATGTCCACCTGGACCGGCTTATGCACGAGTTCCTCCAACAGATATTTCCCCACCAGGCCGGCGTGCCAGGACGTTCCGCACGCGACGATCCAGATCGACCGGGCGTCCCGCAACTGTTCCGGCGTGATCGCCAGATCCGGCAAGTCGGCTTCGCCCGAGTCGTAACTGTAGCGACCCCGCAGGGTATCCAGAATGGTCTGGGGTTGCTCGTGAATTTCCTTGAGCATGAAGTGCGGGTACCCGCCTTTTTCCGCAGCCTCCGCGTTCCAGTCGATGCGCACCTCGTGCCTTTGGACGGGCCGGCCGGCCGCGCCGGTCACCGTCATGCCCAGCGGGGTCAACGTCCCGACGTCGCCGTCTTCCAGGTACGTCACGTTTCGGGTATGCGCGAGTAACGGCGTCACGTCGGAGGCCAGCAACGCGGCTTTGTCACTGTGTCCCAGCACCAGCGGACAACCCGACTTCGTCACCACCAGGGTCTCGGGTTCGCTCACGCACATACCGGCAATGGCATAGCTTCCGTGCAATTCCCGCACGGTTGCGCGAAACGCCTGCTCAAGGGAATGCTCCTTTTCCATATGAAACGCCAGCAGGTGGGCGATGACTTCGGTATCCGTCTCGGATTCAAACCTGTACCCCGTGGTTTCCAGGCGCCGTTTATGTGCCAGGTAATTTTCGATAATGCCGTTGTGTACAATGACGAGGTTGCCCGACCGGTGCGGATGGGCGTTTTGTTCCGACGGCTTGCCGTGCGTGGCCCATCGCGTGTGCCCGATCCCGATTGTCCCGAAGAGATGCTCCTCCTTCAGCGCGTCTTCCAGGTGCGCCAATTTGCCCACGCTTCGCCGGATCTCGATCCGGCCATGCTGCAACACGGCGATCCCCGCGGAGTCATAGCCGCGATACTCCAGCCGCCGCAGCCCCTGCATGAGCACCCCCGCGGCATTGTCGTCCCCGATATATCCTATGATGCCGCACATATGCTGTTAGTCACCAAAATTGTGCTTTTTTAATATATTTTACATCTATTTTGAATATTTTTCGCACTATTTCTGCTATTTTTTTGCACATGTTTTGCACCTTTTGTAGACTTTCATGAAATCAGTGCCTTGCCTTTGGAAGACAACCCCCTCAATCCCCCTTCTCAGGGGGACGGCAGAAGCTCTCCCCCTGAGCAGAGAGCCGGCGCACGACTTGCCCCCCTGAAAAGGGGGGAAGGGGGGGGGCAGAAGGGGTCCTGAATCACGCTGTCGCACCGTGGCAGTTACCTCTTGGCCCCTTTCTTTCGCCCTCGGGGAGACGGAACGGTTGACGACTTCTCAGAATGATAGGCACGCCGTTTGGCGGCCCATTGTTCTTTGGTGACCTGCGGGCTTCGTGACAACGCCAGCGCGTCGGGGGGAACGTCTTCCGTAATCGTGGAACCCGACCCGACCACGGCGCCCTTGCCTACCTTCACGGGCGCAATCAGTTGCGTGCCGCTACCGATGAACGCCTCATCCTCGATTGTCGTCCGGTCCTTTTTATAACCGTCGTAATTGCACGTGATGGTGCCCGCCCCGATATTGACCCGTTTCCCCACGGTCGCGTCGCCCAGGTAGGTCAGGTGATTCGCCTTGGACCCGGCGCCCAGTTCCGTGTTTTTCACTTCGACGAAATTGCCGACCTTGGCGTGCTTCCTCAGCACCGTGCCGGGACGAATATGCGCGAACGGCCCGATTGTGGCATGGTCTTCGATGACCGCCTGATCCACAACGGAACTGTCCTGAATGGTGACGGCCTTCCCGACCACGCTGTTTGTAATCCGGGAAGCGGAGCGAATGACGCAGTCGGGCCCGATATTCGTTTGCCCTTCCAAGGTCACGCCCGGATGGAGCACGGTGTCCATGCCGATCGTGACCGTATCATCGATGAACGTGGCCCGGGGGTCGAGCATGGTCACGCCCGCGCTTAACCATCGCGCCCGAATGCGGTGGCGCATCGCCTCCTCGACACCGGCGAGATGCTCACGGGTATTGACCCCGAGACATTCCCGGGAGTCGGAGGTCTTCAGCCCCGCCACTTTGCGACCCTCGGCCACGGCCAGGCCCACGACGTCGGTCAGGTAATATTCGCCTTGCGCATTCCGCGCGCGCACCCGGGCCAGCGCCTTGAACAGGAACGACGTATCGACGACGTAGGTGCCGGCGTTCACTTCATGAATGGCGCGTTCGGCCCTGGTCGCATCCGCTTCCTCCACCACCTTGACCACCTGCCCTTTTTCTCCTCTTACCACGCGGCCATAGCCCCGTGGCTTGGGCAACTCCGTGCTCAAGAGGGTCAAAACGGCTTTTTCTTTTTCATGACGGGCCAACAATCGCTGCACGGTCGCTCGACGCAGCAACGGCGTATCCGCGTTCACGATGAGGCAATGCCTGCTCGCGGCTTTTCCGTTGGGCATCAGGGCGGCTTGGGCCTGTCGCACCGCGTGACCGGTGCCCAACTGTTCAGGTTGCAGGGCCACGTCGAACGGCTCGAAATCCGCTTTGGATTGGTCCAGAAACGTCCGGACCCGGTCGGCCTGGTGTCCGATAACCACCACCACGCGCGCGTCCGCGACCCGCCGGGCCAACGAGAGCGCGTACCAGAGCATGGACCGCCCGGCCACGGGATGCAACGCCTTGGCCGTCCGGGAACGCATGCGCGTTCCCCGGCCCGCTGCAATGACAATCGCGGAAAACATTCTCATGGATGATGCCTCATGGTGAGGCGTGACGAAGAACGCGGAGGCTACCCCGTCCTGACTTCGACTTTTTGCTCAGGAAAGGCGGGGGACTCGCGCGCCGTATCGAAGGTCGGCACGTTCATGGGTTTTCCGGAAGAATAGAGCCCGCCCGAGACGATTAATTTCATGGCTTCTTCCACGCTCATGTCCACGGACACCACTTCACGCTCCGGGACCAACAAAAAGTATCCGGACGTGGGGTTCGGCGACGTCGGGACGTACACGTGGACCAGGGGTTCCGGCGCCAGGGTTTGGACTTCTTCCCTGGTCTCCCCGGTCACGAAGGCCAAACAGTAGTTCCCGTCCTTGGGGAATTGAATCATCACCACCTTGTTATACTTCTTCCGCTGTTTGAACGACAGGATATCCATCATCGACTTCAAAGTCGCGTAAATCCCCCGCACCACGGGCACCCGTTCCAGCGATTCTTCCCATCGTTTTACCAACCGGCCCCCGATGTAATTCGTCCCCATGAACCCCGCAAAGAGGATCAGAAACAGCAGCGTCAGGATCCCCAACCCGGGCACGTAGTAGTCTTCAGTCACCACTTCGGCCAGCATGTTCCCCAGGATGCTGTCCACGGTGACGAATAGGGTCTTGAGGACGAGGACCGTCCCCCAGATCGGCGTGACGACCAACAGGCCCGTCAGAAAATATCGCTTGAAGACCGCACTGGACATGGTGACTGGCATGTTACAAAGCCGGGAACCTTCCTGCAACCCTGTTTCTGTATAGGCTCAGAAACCTTTGGCGTTCCATAATAACACCGAGCGCCCCCACCAGGCCCGTCACTTGCAATTTCCAGTACCATTCCTTATTTTTTGGCAGCCATGGCGTGAGGTTGTCCCGGAAAGGGAAGAGACGGAGATGCTCAGGATCACGCAACACATAACAGCGGCGCTGCTCGCCTTGCCGCTGTCGGGCGCGTTCGCGCCCGCGGCCTTGGCCCAGTCGCAACCGACCCTTTTCGTCGGAGTTCCTTACCCCATAAGTGAAGTTTCGGGGCCTGTAGATTTCTGCATCGTCGGAGTATCATCGGGCACGCAGAGTTCACCGCTGACCGTCAATCTCCGCATCAGTCAGACCGGAGACTTCCTGGCGTCCGGTGAGACCGGCGACAAGACGTTGGTGAAGAACCCGAACGACGCAGTTGGCATTTACTCGATCAACATCGACAACGACACCGTGGACGAGCCGGACGGCACGATCACGTGCACGCTGCTGCCCGGCTCGGGCTATGCGATCGCAAGCGGCGAAGAGAGCGGCACGGACAGGGTCATTGACGACGACCCCACGATCGTCACGCTCGCCCGCGTTGGCAGCGGCACGGTGAGCGAGGGCGACGGCATAGAGTTCACGGTGACGCTGAGCCGCGAGCTGGTGGTGGGTGAGATGATCGAAGTGCCGCTGAGTATCAACATCTCGAACTTGGAAATCTCCGAATTCCGCCTTTCCAAGAAAAGAGGGCGGGGCGTCAACACCGGCGTGAAGCTTCTGCGCTTGCGCGAGACTTTCCCGAGCGTGCGCTTCTCGGGGGCGGGCGCGCGGGTGGCGAGGCTGATTCTGACGCCGCTGCACGACGACGCGAATGAGGGCACGGAGACCTACACGGTCGCGCTCCAATCGAACACCCGGTTCGACGAATCCGGTCGCTTCACCAACGTCGGCGGCGGCGCGGACCCGCACCCGTCGCAGAACAGCTTCAGCGTGCCGGTGAGAAACGTCGGTGTCCCGGCGCGGTGCACGGCCGGCAATTTCGACCGGAACGCCGGCTGCGTGTGGATCACGGGCGGCACGTCTGTGATCGAGGGCGGCAACGTGACCTTCACGGTGCATGCGGACCCCGCGCCGCCGGGCGATCCTGCCAAGGGGCACGGCCTGGAGGTGAAGCTCCTCGTGCATGACGCGCAAGGCTTTCAGGACTACCTCAATGGGGGCGACAGCTTCTTCAGGATGGTGAAGATCCCGGCGGGCCAGACCTCGACGAGCTTTACCGTCCCGACCGCGGACGACCGTTTCGACGAGGAGGACGGCGCGGTGCGGGCCGTGTTTAAGGGGTCGCTACACCGGGGGCGGTGGGGGCCGGGCCGGAACGGCGAGTACTACTACTGGGCGCGCAATCCGCGCGTGGCGTGGGTGACGGTTGAGGACAACGAGGC
Source organism: Nitrospira sp. (assembly GCA_028819435.1). Taxonomy (GTDB): domain Bacteria; phylum Nitrospirota; class Nitrospiria; order Nitrospirales; family UBA8639; genus Bin75. The sequence goes on along the minus strand of JAPPLK010000028.1, from coordinate 2,211 downwards.
CCCGCCGCCGCCGCACGTTCCGGCGGTGGTGAATGTGAGCGCGGAGAGACGGTTCAGCCCGTCCATCGGCCGGGTTCGTTCGGACGGGACCGTAATCTCCGAGAAGCCGATAGTGGCGACCGGGGACAAGGTGGCCGCGGGCGAGGAGGCGCAGTTCTGCATCGGTCGGGATAGCGGTGCGGCCCGCCTGAAGGTGACAACGGAATGGGTGTACCGGACCACTGGCTCGCGGGACACCTGGACCCCGACCGGCGTCACGCATGGAGTCCAACTGAGTTCCGGCACCCGGGAGATGTGCCTGGAACTGGACACGACGGGCCGCGCGGGCCAGACCGTGGGGCTGCGGGTGGTTCCGGCGCGCCAGAGGTACGAACTCCACGGGGCCCGCCAGGTCACGCCGTACGTGGCGGGGTCGACCGCCATCGCGACACGGGAGGTGACGGCGAGGGTGGTATCGACGGTATCGTTCACGGGAGGCGACCGCTCCGTGACCGAGGGGGACGCGCCGCTGGAGCTGTCGATTTCCCTGGATCCGCCGCCGCCGGCACCAGTGACGCTGAGGTTCCGCGTGTCCGGCACGGATTTCACTACGGGGGCGACTCAGAGGGACAACAGGGCCGACAGGGCGCGCTGGGCCTCCGACTTCTACATCCAGCGCATGGCATGGAACAAGACCCTGAAGGTGCCGGCGGACGCCGCCACGGCGACCCTCACGATGCATGTCATCGACGACGATAAGCTGGACAGCGGGGAGACGGTCGAGATCGAAATGCTGGCGGGCGACCGGGTCAGTCCGCACGCCACGCTGGGCAGCATGACGGTGACGATCCTGAACCACGAGGCTCCGCCGGGGCAGAAGGGCGGGTACGGGTACCGGCAGCAGCTAACGGAGGCGGACTGGACCGACTACCAGACGGTCGTGAACTTCCTCGTCGAGGTGCGGGACAGTCCGAAGAACACGGCCGTGAAAGGCAATCCCGCGCACGTCGCCAAGTGGAACCGAGTGCTGGCCGCCATCGGCCATGCGAGCCCGGAGCAGCCCATGCCGGCGTCAGAGATCCACGCGAACGCGGCCAAGTGGTCGGACAGTCCCTTCAAGGCGGCCTCGGCGTACCTGAAGTCGCTGGAGCAGGACCCGAAAGAGCCGGAAATCACGGTCTCGGCGAACGCGGCCTCGGTGACCGAGGGCGGCAGCGCGACCTTCACCCTGACGGCGACCCCGGCCCCGGCCGCGACGCTGCCGGTGAGCGTGAGCGTGACGGCCTCTGGCGACTACGGCGTGACCGCCGGCACGCGGACGGTCAACATCCCCACGACCGGCAGCGCGACGCTGACGCTAACGACGACCGATGACGATGCGGACGAGCCCGACGGCTCGGCAACCGTGACCGTGCAGGCCGGCGGCGGCTACACGGTCGGCTCTCCCGCATCGGGAACCGTCACCATCCGCGACGACGACCTGCCGCCGACCGTGGTGACGGTGGCGGCCAAGGCAGGATCGGTGACCGAGGGCGGCGATGCCGCGTTCACGCTGACCGCCGACCGCGCACCGGACGCTGACCTGTCCGTGACGCTCTCGGTCTCCGAGACCGGAGAAGGCGACCATGTCGCGGCACCGGACGAGGGTCCGGCCACGGTCACGATCCCGAAGGACGCGACAGAGGCGACGTTCGCCGTCGCCACCGTCGACGACGATCTGGCCGAGCCGGACGGCTCGGCGGTCGTGACGGTGCAGGCAGGCGAGGGTTACACCGTGGGCGAACCCGCCTCGGCGTCGGTGACGGTGCGGGACGACGACATCACGGTGCTTCCGTCACTGTCGGTGGCCGACGTGACGGCGCGGGAAGGCGTCGACTTCCTGGTGCCGTTCACGGTGCGGCTGTCGGCGCCGTCCGCGGAGACGGTGGAGGTGCGGGTGGACACGCGCCCCTCGACGCCGGTGTCGGCGCGGCCGGGGTCCGACTACTTTCCGAGGCCGGTGGGGGGGCACCGGCTGGTCTTCCGCGCGGGCGAGACGGAGAAACCTGTCCGGGTTCTGGTTCTCGACGATAACCATGACGAGGAGCCGGAGACGTTCGAGTTCGTGCTGTCGGACGCGAAGGGCGCGACCATTGGTGACGGGGTGGCGGTAGGCACCATCGAGAACGCGGACCCGCTCCCGGCGGCCTTCCTGGCGCGCTTCGGGCGCACCCTGGCCCAACAGACCCTGAC
>JAPPLK010000034.1 GCA_028819435.1 Nitrospira sp. | reverse complement strand
TGGATCTCCTTGTTTGAGTAGGCTTATTTTGACACGACGCGAGATCTAGGCTCTGATAGCTCCAAGAGTACCTGAACGCCTTTTGAAAGATCCACATAGATTTCGTGATCTCCTCACTATACAAGCGAAAAACCTGATGCGAGACCTCCCCATCATTTCGGGGACACCAAAGTGCTCGCAGGAGGTTCGGCATATTGGAACCTAGACAATTGTCGCCTGCCTGGTCGGTATTTCATAGCCCTTACCCAAGCTCTCGACGTGAGGATCAACTCGATCGGCAAGGCCCAGGTCAAGAATCAACACATGATCCTCTGCCAATTTGATTAAGCCTTCCAAGCGAGCGATCATTTCAGCACGACGCCTGGCCGTCAGTCGACATTGGAAAACTGACAATTGCAGCCAGTAGCCGTAGCCCTTCATGGCCTTGAATACGCGCCGCCAGCGCTTCGGCTCGGCAATATCGTAAGTCACGATATAGAGACGTTCGTCGGCCATGCCGTTTACCTGGGTAAATAGTGCGGATACGTAGGGATTTCACCCTGCAAATATCGGGCGAACAGCCGTGCCTGAACGTCAATCAGCCGGCGCATGGAGACCCGATAGCCAAAAAGCGGATGGGTGGTCTCCTGTTCCATGCGGCGCTCGAACGCGGCCATGAACGCCTTGCGACCTCCGGGTTTCAGCGCACAGGCAGTTCCGTTAAACACAAAATCTCCAGGCCTGACTTCGCCATTGTTGACGGCCTGGATCACACAGGAATCAGCGACAATGGAACGGAACGGCTCCATCAAGTCAAGGGCGAGTGCCGGCCGGCCGTGGCGAGGACGGTGGTACAGGCCCATGTACGGGTCCAGCCCCGTCGCCGAGATTGCCGTCGCGAAAGTCTTTGTCAGCAAGGCATAGGCCAACGACAGCATCGCGTTCACGGGGTCCGTGGGCGGCCTCCGGTTGCGCGTCGAGAAGGAGAACGCCTCCCAGTCTTGCTTGGCATCTATGGCAAGCATGTTTTCGAAGCAGGCGAAGTAGATGGCGGCCGCCTCACCCTCAACCCCCAGGAGTTGTTGAGAGTCCTTGGCGTAGGAGGCCTGCTGGGCTATGCGCTTCAGTCGGATCAGGTTCTCTTCCTTGGTGTCTATGCCCCGTTCAGCACGCCAGTTGCGGCGAAGCAAGGTGCGCGAATTACGCACCTTGGCTTCCACCAGGTTTCGGGAAAACGCGAGACAGCGCGACTCATCGAAGGCAAGGCGATATTGGGCCTCGCGCACAGCCACGTTGCCGTTGCCGGTTCCAACCGTATGGCCCAGGAACCAACCCCCGATGGAAAACCACGACACCGGAACCTCGGCACGCATCAGGGCGTGCAGTGCCGGTGTCGTCACCGAGACTGGACCGACCAAAGCCACCTGTGAAACATTGATCATCGGCACTTCCACCTTTTCCTCTTCAATCTCGACAATCAATTGTTCTCCGCTCTTGCGGAGTCGCGCGCCAGGTGTCTGCACGTAAAGAGGCAACGCCGAATCGTCAGATGGGTTGAGCGGCCGAGGAGGATGCCCTTTTCTGAACAGGTTAGTCTCATCCGGCAGGCAGATGCCAGCAAGCGAGCAGCGCGGACACTTGGGGCTGTTTTCGAGCGGCGGAGGTCGATGCCCGGAGGCGGCGGCCGAGCGAAGGCCGAAAATGGCCTCCAGCGTCAGGGCGCGAAGTTCATCATCCAATACGACCGGCACCCTCTCACGCGAGCCGGCGTACCACAGCGCGCCCCGCTCAACCTTGTATCCGTTGTCTTCGAGAATCATGGCTTGGGCGCAGACCTGGACCCGCTCCGGTTCGTAGGCCCCTGCAGCCACGTGGGGCCGCTTGCCTTTTTTGAAATCCACGGGCATCGCCATTCCCCCATCTGTTTCCACGACATCCATTTTTGCAATAATGCCCAATCGCTCAGAAGATAAGGTGACTGCCTTGGCCCGAGTCATTTCTTCGTCGAGGTCTTCAGGCGCGGGCAAATGGCCCCCACCTTCATCGACCCGGGCATGAACGCGCCTCCCTTCCGCCGTATCCCCACTTTCCGCCCATTCACCTTCGACCCACTCCAGATAGGCGAGACGCGGACAATAGACCCACTCGTTGACCATGCGCGCCGGGATGAGCGGCACATCCTCATCAGCCGACGGCGGGGGCAGGGCAAGGGAGAGTTGACGTTCGTGAGTCATGCGATGGTCCTTGAGTTATCCGTTAGCCTTGGGGTCTTACACTTGAAATAACATCATTTTTGATGTATTGCCTTAGTCTATGCCACAACCTTGGCGCATTGTCTATTACGAATCCATTGAGGGTCAATGTCCCATGCGTGAGCTTATCGATGCTCGGAGTGAACTGAAACCGAAGCGGAGAGTGTGATGCAGGCCTTTGCAGCCCATCTCAAAGAGAAGCTCCAAGATGAACGGTTTCGTAAACTGTATAAGAAGGAAAGGCAGTTGGCTGAGCTGTCCCTGCAACTTGTGGTTGCCCGAGATAAATCAGGCAGGTCTCAAAAAGAAGTCGCCCACCAAGCCGAGGTCACGCAGCAGCAATTGTCTAAGTTAGAAAATGGTATAAGCTGTAATGTGACGACTCTTCTCAAAGTGTGTAACGCCCTGGGTTTGAAGCTGGAGTTATCCGACCTTCCCAAATTCCGGATTGCTCCGAATCGCAGCAGCCTGTTTCCCGGTACGAACCCGGAGAAGCTGAATCAGCTCAACGACCAGCTTGAGACCAAGGCCTTTGCTCGCGAAAGCTCAACATGATCGTGCCGGATAGCAACCTTCTGCTCTTGCTCGTCGGAATCTCGACGCGGCCGGCACCGCCGCGAACCTCGTGACCGATGCCCATATCGCTACGCTGACCATTGAGTACCAGGCAGACGTGCATTCCAACGACACTGACTTCAGCCAGTTCCCCGGCCTCTGCTGGCGCAACTCTCTGTAACCAGGAATCTCGGCTGACCCCAGAGGCTTCAATGAGATCGAGGCAACGACCTGGAAATCATCATGGCCAACGGTATGAGTAGTGATCGTGAGTTATACAGGTACAGCGGGCGTGAAATTGCGATATTTGTCCCTAGTAATTCGCTGACTCCGGTAAATCTCGACAACGCCTAACGCTAAAAGACTCTTGCGATCCGGTAGGGGCTTTTGCAACTCGGGGAAGCTAATTAGAGACCGCACGATTTCAATACTCAAAGTCCCTTCCCAGATTGGCCACGAGAACAGCAAACCTTCGCCACGCCGTTGCGAAAATCCAGTAGTATGTAAGTGCCGTTCTCTGGGTGCAGTAGGGAAAAGAGGCAGTGCTTCCACGGCGAGACGATTGGCCCCACGCATCGTGCGCACTGGATCGCCCGAAGGTGCTTCCCAACGCAAAGCATATCTGCGGTCGTCCAAGGGGTCCCAACGAAGACTCGGCTTGGAGTCTGAATATTGCCACGGCTCAAACAGGGAAGCGCGCAAATGATCTGAATTGGTACTTTCCACGAGTTCTCGCATGGAGCCGATGAAGTGCTGATGTCCTGCTCCACTCATAGTCCGCAGCGCCGTGTCCTGAATACGTGGGTCTTTCGCGGAGATAGGCAGGATGTCGCAGCCAAATGCGGCTATGAAATCTGCATAGTGCCGATCTCTGAGATCTGCTGCGTTGAAGGCGGATTGAGCCACCTTCCGGAACTCCTCACAATTGATGGTTAGATCGTCGGCAAACTCAAACGCATCTTTCTTTTCTATTAGAGCGGGCATGAGTAGTTCGATCAAACTATCCGCTGTAAGTGCTACATCCCCAAGCAATACAGGAGACCAGTGCCCTCCTTGCTCTTTCCAACTTACACGCCAGTTTGCCGATAAGTTTGCCTCGGTCACAACTTGCAAGGTGCCAACAGCCGCAAGAAACCCGAGGGGATTGCTGCCATCAAGGCCTTTCAGTAGAAGAGCAGATGTTGAGTCATTCACCGTCATTATGGGTTTCTTCCCATTCGCTCCGTCGCCAATCTGCGAGTCGCAGCAGCGCTTCCAACCAAGCCAAACCCCACCAGCCGTAGCGCCGCACTAGCCGCCAATAGCGGTCCGCGACGCCAGAATCGAGACGCTCAAGATTAGTAGGACCGCACCAGTGCGTTCGTTGGCCGCGCAACTCGAAATCTACATCCTCGCCCTGTTCGTCAAACACTACCGGCGCAAACGGCCGACAGTGACCGTGATGACTGGCAACCAAATGAAGAACCAAATCGCGCAAATCGTCCCTTTCCGGCAAAAGCGCCGACGCACTTTCGGCTAGGCGCACCGAAAGCAGTTCGTGCCGGCCTCCCCGTGGATAGCCGGACGCCTTGTGCGCGCGACCACGCGCCACGCTGGTTTTGGGCATTCGCGCGGATTTGGCGAGGAACACGCCGTCGGTCCAAGGCGCCCCACCACGTAACATTGACTGAAAGCGGCTGTCGGCCTTTCCCAAGTCGTGCAACAGTCCGGCGCGGGCGATGGCCTCCACCAAATCATCCTGTAGTCCGCACCCTACCGCATGACTGCGAGCACGCACTTCAACTCCTAGAAGGTGCTGTCGAAGCTTGACGGGAGATCCGTTGCGGTGCGAAATGCCGGATGCGGCAGCGTCATCCTCATCGCTGAAGATGTCGGCTTCGCGGGTGAGTTCCGGTAGCTGCTGCCCGACGAGGACGATACTTTTGCCGCCAACAACGCGATAGGCACGGGCCAGCTTGGAGCCGGAGTATTCCTTGCTCAATTCTTTTGCCGCTTTCGACAACCAAGACCAGTGTTCTGGGTGCGATTCCGAGTCAGCCAGTTCCAGCAGAAGCTCCTTCAAGGAATTGCCGACCTCATGCGGACCGTCGTTGTACTTCTGCTCCAGATCCTTTAGCAGTTCATCTGCGAGACCTTTGGCCGTAACAGAATCCGGCCAATCGTCCACTAACTTCGGGTGCAGGCGAAGGATAGGCTTAGCGCGGGCGAGCCGATAGGCGCGATCACCCACGTCCATATCGGCACCAGACGGCAGGTCTCCGAGTTGACGCGCTGGCCCCGGATGGGTGGCTGGGATCACAATAATATCACCGGGCCGAATCGCCTTGGGATTATCTATGATGTCCTCGGCTTCCGTCTCGGCTCCCCGCCACCGCACAACCAAGCGTTCCTTCGTGGACGAACCGTTCCCGTGTAGGCTATCCTCTGTGCCGATTCCTTCCACATCGGCGCTGTCGTCTGCGGCATCTTCTCCAGCCAGCCAACGCCTGAACACACCGATCGGCACCGGAAGCGACTCGCTACTGCTCGGTGGACACAAGGATAGAAGTTCCAGCGCGGTTTCCTTTTCGCCGATCAAGTTTAAATCGGCACGCCAGCAGATCTGTACATCCGCCACGCTTTCACGCGGACCGTGCAGGAACAGAGCGACGTCGGGAGAAGGTTGCGGTTCCGGTGCTGTCTGCGCCCAGCAATCGACATGGGCGGGAAGCATTACCGGAGCATTGACGGAAGGCGCATTGAGCGAAGAATCGCCGTCAGGTAGATAGGCGATTCCAAAATCGACATCGCCGTTATCGTCCTTGTGCTTATTGAGCCAATTCCAAGTCTTGGTAAGAGCCTCGCCGTATACAGAATCATCGCCTGTGTCACTCGCTTGGTCTCCGCGCACGAGAATGGCCGCCCGAGCCTCGATTGGTCGCCCCATGCGATTCAGGCGGCCAAAACGCTGGCGCAGGGCATCAAGACTCGCGCACTCGGTGACTAGCCCATCAAAGTCGAGATCGGCCCCGACTTCCAAAGTTTGGGTAGCCACGACAATTAACGGCTTTGCCAAAGCGCGTTTGTCCGCTTGGCCGGATTCAAGGGGTTTCAAGCGCTGTTTAACTAGGGCATCCTTATCAACGGGGCGCATCCGACCTGTTAGCAGTACAGCGTCAACGTCTTCCTGGCTGTGGAGCAAACAATAAGTCTCCCGCGCCGTGGCAACGCGGTTGGCAAACACCACAATAGCACGGCGTTCATCGTTGACCAGTTCCGATGAAACTTTAGCCAAAGCCTTGGCCAGCGCGCTCGTGGCCTGCTTCCCTTTGGCATTTTCAACTGTCTCCAGAATGGCAGGCTTGTGTGCTAGCTGGCGCTTACCTAGTGGGTGATCAGGATTTCGACTTTCTTCGGATAGGTCCTCAAATAGATCCACCCCCGGCGGCGGGGTTGCTGACATCACCACCGGGTAAAAGGGACGCTCAAGTGGCGTATGCCCCCATCTTTGATAACATCGCACCGCTTTCAGGGTTTGTAAGAACGGCTGAGCACAATGCGCCTCGTCGAGCAGGATCAGGCTGTCGTTGGCGATCAACCCTGCAGCTATCGGCCATGTCTTAGGGCCACGTCCATAGGCGCGAAACAACAGGCGAGAGCCGATCTGATCAACGGTCGAGGCCACTACCATGGGTTGAAGCGGGCTTTTCATCCAAGCCTCCGACCGATACATGCCGCCGCGTAATACATAAGCGGCCAACGGTAGCTCTTCTGCAAATCCGCCCGCTTCACCATGGGCAATCCGTCGCAGGTTGTCTGCAACGCGATTGAGGATGCCGTCCTGCGCCTTCTCAAGATGATCTACTAGCTGGCATGCTCGCTGATAAGCCTGATCCACGATTACGCGCCGATCCACCACGAAGAAGATACGACGCGGTGCCGTGATGGCTTGCTTCCGAGCCAGCCGAGATGCTTGAGCTGCCAACGCGAACACGGCGATATCCAAGCATGCAGTCTTGCCTGCTGCTGTCGGCAAGGCAAGAGCTTCAGGCCAAGGAGCCTCTGCCCGCTCCAGTACTCTATCCGCCAATGCCTGTTGCCAAGCGAAAGGTGGATGGCCCCACAACTCGTTGAAGAACTCAGCGAAATCCGTAGAACTCAACTCAGTCACGGTCTTCACCTTTTTCATCCATCGGGCGGCACAACCCATATCCCCGGAAGCGACCCGCCCCCACGAGCACAGGCCCGCGCACCGGCTCGTCAAAGACGATCACCGTGTGATTGTGGCTCCGTCGTCCGCCGCCGTTCTTGCGCACCAGTTGCGGATACTCCCTCGCATGAGGCACACCCTCAACTAGCGAAACCGGATGCAGCAAGACTTCGCGGGGACGCGGCAGACCAATGTGTCCGCACATATCCTTCACGCTCTCCGCCGCCCGCTCCCATTTATCCTTGCCATCGAAATGCCGGTTCAGGGCCACTGGCGTCACGCTCGCCCAAATGCACGATTCCCGTGTCCAAGTATCCGGGTCGAGGTTTTTCGGCGGGCGTTCGCGAGTTTCCATTTCAATAGTGCACTCGAACCACTGGCCATCGAACAAAAGATGTTCACGCGGCAATCCGGTAGCTGGGTCGCGTAGGAACGGTTCGAGGCAATGCCCAGCCCCCTGCTGATCCAAGCCCGTCGGCAAAACCAGAGCCAAACCCATAATGCGGCCATCTGCATGTTCCGCGCCAACGAAAGGGAGCGGAGCCAAAGCCAGATGAGGATCGGCAGTGGGCGTTCCGTTCGGGCTATGACCGCTGAACCACTCGGGCGGCGGTTGTTCGGGACACTCTTTCATCAGTAACCCACGCAGGGCCGCCGTGAGCTTGAGCGTCGCCGGTAGAGACACGCGCGGGCCTTTGATACTGAAGGCAATGAGTCGAGGGTCAAAAACCGAGCCGGGCACTACTTCTGGTGAGCGGCCTTCTGGCGGTTGAGCATACCCCTGCCAGCGGGCCGGCACCGGGCGCAGACTCACGGGTTCCCCATCGGGAAAACAGTCTCCCAAACGCGCTCCCAACTCTTTTATGTACTGTTTTTGCTCGCGAGGACTTCGCGCGTGACTTCGGCTACCTCCTTCGCGCATTGCCTCAGCAAGTCGATTTCGGATTGTGTCAACATCCGGGGAGTGGGCGAGGTACCGAGCTTCTGAGTAAGTAAGACAATCGAAGGTGTGGCCGAAGTGTGTCTTCCACCATCTCTCAAAGTCTGATCCGTGCTTTTGTCGGAGTTCATCCAATTGCTCCTGTGAGGGGTTTAGTTTAGCAGAATAGGGTTTACCTGTCAGCGCAACGGCCCCAACAACCTTACCACCCTGCTTTTCTATCCAGCCGCGCAGATTCGCCAGCGTACCGCCTTGGCCGATGAAATCGTCCGCCATCACGTATTCGCGTCCCTTCTCAACGGTTCCTTCAAATGCGGCTTGCCGAGCGAGTCGGCCATATCCGTCAGCACCCGTGTGGCGTACCACATTGGCCTGCGCGACGGTGGTATCAAACGGGACATCCAAGCGTTCGCTCAACAATTCTGCCAAGGAAGCAGGGATTGCATTGAATCCTTGCTCGTAGGCATTGGCGCATATCAACACGGGATCACCGCTTTCACTGACCGCGGCGATCAGTGCCCGCACCGTAGCGATTCCCGATTCATCAACCAAGCTATTGACGAGGTTTGCCGCAGCCCCAGCATCACCTCTTGCTTTCGCGCTGAGATATTCGGGATGCTGCTTGGTCTCAGATTCGCCAGCTAGCAACACCACATCCGCAAATGCCTTCCAAGGCACCCTTGGCGGTGGCTTCATCTCTTCAAGGTCCGCCTCAGCTTGCTTAATCTCGTAGCGAAGATCGTGGTAGGCGATTGTCGCGGCGCGGTTCATGCGTGTTTCCAATGTCTTCAATCGCCTAGGGCTCATTACGCGGAGTCGCTGAAGAGCGATGCCGGTCGCCGGAATCCACACGGGCGGCGGTGGCTCGGCTTCCACCCACATTTGCACGAAGGAGGCCGAATGCCCCACATGCGTAACCTTGGCGACCAGTCGTTCCAAGGCGACGCGATGAGCACCTAACTCGACTTCTGACCAGATCAGATGCACCGTCGGGTTGTGGGGGATAGCAACCGGGAAGCCACGAGGCTGGCGAGACCGATACTCTGGAAGCTGAGCCAATCCTGCATCCTTTAATTTGTTCAAGTCTCCGCGAGTAGGTATCCTGCGACTGAGGCTCGCGTCGTTGACTGGCACATAGCTGACAACAGCGGTGCGGCTGTCCGCATCCGAGGCGGCAATCGCAGGAGGCGGCAAGGCTTCAAGCCAGCACAGGACCTCGCCCTCGGCAGGGTCTTCGCCGGTCTCGAACCAAGCTGCCGCCAACGCCATGAACACCCGATCTGGATGCGGTGGCCATTCGGCCTGCTCTTTTCGCGCCCCGTCCGCCGCTGCCATTGACCACCCGTTCAGGTAATGGATGCCAAGGGCGAACATCAGTCTTCCTCTTTTCCCGATGTGCTGGCCAATTCCTGGCTTCGCCGAACCAGTTCGACAAGATCGGGCGACGGAGTCAGTTTGATTTCCTCCTCCCAAGGCAAGCCTGCATCTTTGGCCTCAGCAGTCGCTTCTTTCAACAGTTTTAGCGCATCTTCGGGACCAAGTTTGAATTTCTGCGGAGATTCTCCAGGGCGGTCGAGCAGTTCCCACACGGGTTCCTGTTCGGCGAAAAGCTGACAACGAGAGCGAAGATCTGTATCGACTCGCGCTAGGCTTCCAGCGGCTAACCCCAGCGCGGCTAACGTGGTACGCGCGGCCAGATCCGTTTCGTGGTCGGAATCCACGGCACCATCGAGCGGGAAACGGAGACGGCGTAAGACGGCCAGAGACAAGGTTGTCGTTTGCCGGGCACTCGATAAAGTGAATCCACCTTCTGCAATACTTGGCGTGACGTTGCCGTGATTAATGACCGACGGACGACCCTGATCGGGTATATCCCTTTCCGAACTTGGGTCATACTCTACATCCTTGCCCTGACGGGGCTTGTATAACACCGACTTCCCTCTGGCACCTTTTTTTGCGTTTTCCGGTGTTAGAGTCCAACCACCATTTTCTGTCCTGAAGACAGGACCGGCACGTTTCTCAATGGCCGCTGGGTCAATGCGGCTCGCTGTCTTCACGCCGGCCTCCGCGTCATAGCCAACGATCTCCGATACCACCGCACGCTGAAACTTACATCCCAAGCCGCCACGAGGTCCCGTCGAGTCCCACAGCCCGAATACCAGGGCGGTCGGACACAAGCCAAACAGGCCGGTGGCGTTGCGCACCTCCGCAGTGTCGAGCATTCGACCTTTCTCCGACTTTCGGAAAATTGTGCCGTTCAGCAGGCTATCGCGGAACAGCGCATCCGCGACGCGATGAGGTGCTTCCAAGCTGTTCACCGTGAACTTCTTGAGCAATTTTTCCTGATCGAAGCGCGTTACCAGCAAAGGCAGACTCACATTACCGGCGCGGTGCGCCTCCAGCAGCGCCAGCTCCATGCGGTTGGCCTGCGACTGTACCGAATCCAGGAGGACACATTTTCGAACTTCGCCGGTAGCCGGATCGAAACGCTCTTCGGTGGCGTATTTGCCGCCTTCGTAGGTCGGCGGAAATATCTTGTCACCGGCTCCCCCTGCGGGCTGATAGTCGGTCACGCATCGAAACGCCGCGGCCGTTCCCTTGATTGCGTTTTTCAGAGTCTGCAAATCAAGCGTCATATTCCCTCCTTCTCTGTTACTTTTTGATTGCGATTCGTGGTCCGGATGAGTTGAGGCATAGCAAGCGGTTCCTGGCTAGCAGAACTGGATGGTTGATGGTGCTTGGTATTGTCGGTTTGTTGGTCGTTCGAATCTTCGATTGAGATTTGCGTAATTTGAAAATGGGAATTTGAGTAACTTATGTAGGATCGTTTTTCTTTCATCTATTCTTCATTTTTTTGTTTCCGATAAGTGAAAATTATTGCTGTTATTGCTTGCTTGGTAATGGAAGATAATGCTAGGTTTTTTGAAGTCAAGTTTAAACTTATTATTTCTTCTAACCTATACCTTCCTCTTTTATTTTTCAAGAGGCCCCATTGAAGGGATGAAATTATCAGTTTCCCAAGCTTTACGCTGTATCTCTCTCCGGGCTGCAAGCCCGGCCTCATTACTGGGCAAGCCAAGGTGGCGTTGCTGGAGCCCGTGGAGACACATGGGCCGACACGGGGGTTGGCCCCTACAATTGCAGTTTCCGATGTTGGGCGGTGTCCTTCATGCCACCTCGAACGGCTCGACCGTGATCTGGTCGACGCGGTCGCGGGCTTGCCAGAGATCATAGGCCATCTGCATGCCAAGCCACGTTTCCGGGGTGGAACCAAACGCCTTGGACAGACGAATCGCCATGTCGATGGACACTCCGGCGTTTTCATTGACGAGATCGGAGAGAGTTTGACGCGTGACGCCGAGTCCTTCTGCAGCCCGCGTGACGGATAAGCCGAGCGGCTCGAGGCACTGTCGTCTTACGATGCCGCCCGGATGGGGGGGATTGTGCATGGCCATGGTTCTGTACCTCCTCAACCAGAGCATAACGTGTCGCCTGTCACCTTACAACATGCAGCAATGACCATCACGCCGATGGTGACGGGTAATCAATCGTATGAACCGGTAGTTGAGATACGAGAATTCGGCCGTCAGCGTGAGGACGATGGCGAGGACGTCGAATAAATCCATGGAAGGAGGGAGAAACGTGGAGAACGACCTGCTGTCATTTCTCTCAGAGAGGACTCTCTTTCTTTGGCTTGAGGTCTTGGAGATCGTCGGGATCGGGTATCACCAGAAATTCGGGATACGCCTCAATGCCCAGTTCCGCCACGTCCTGACCGAGTTCCTCGACGTGCGGCGAGACCCGTGCCCCCAAGGTCCTGTCGATGACCAGCCACAGGCCCCATGAGGTGCCAAACACAAACGCGCCGACCGCCACGACTCCCAGGAGTTGGACACCTACGTTGCCCCCGGCCGCAATACACACGGCCAGTGTGCCCCACATCCCTCCGATGAGATGGGCCGGGACCGCCCCGACAACGTCGTCGATCTTCAGGATTTCCAGCAGCCTGATCCCCGCCGTGCACAGGACTCCGCCAGCAGCCCCGATGAGAATCGCCCAGTGATGCCCGACAATATCCGGCCCCGCGGTAATCGATACCAACCCGGCAATCGCCCCGTTGAGGCCGGCAAACAGATCATAGCGGCCCAATATGAGTTTGGATACGGAAATCGCTGCCATCACCCCGGCCGCCGCTGCCAGATTCGTATTCACCAGGATGATGCTGATGGCTACGGCATCGTTCACCCCCGCCAGCGCCAGTTGTGAGCCTCCGTTGAACCCGAACCAGCCCATCCAGAGAATGAACACCCCAAGGGTCACCGCCGGGACGTTTGAGGGAGGCGTCACTTTGAGAGTGCCGTCCGTCCGGAACTTCCTGAGTCTCGGCCCGACGACAATCGCCCCGGCCAAGGCCGCCCACCCGCCGGTGGAATGGACAATGGTCGAACCGGCAAAATCCTGGAACCCCATCTGATTGAGCCAGCCGCCGCCCCACGTCCAGGCACCGACTATGGGATAGATGAACGCGGTGAGGAGCAACGTGAACAGGAAGAACGACCAGAGCTTCACCCGTTCAGCCAGCGTACCCGACACGATGGAGGCCGTGGTCGCCACGAACACCATCTGGAAAAACCAGTCCGACATGACGGCGTAGCCGTTCTCGACGACCGCTTTTTCCATGGAGGCATCGCCCTTGAGCAGGGCGATCTCTTCAGCGGAAGGACCGTAGAGGAATTTGAAGGAGCCGACCCAGGACCCGACGTCCACGTACATCAGGTTGTAGCCGACCGCGAAGTAGGCGAGACCCGCAATCGCGTACAGGCCGATGTTTTTCAGACAGATGACGGAGGCATTCTTGGTGCGGACGGACCCGGACTCGAGCATGGTGAAGCCCGCGCACATCCACATCACCAGCACGCCCCAGATCAAGAACGAAAAGGTGTTGAGGACGAAACTCAACGCTTCCCCCCTTGCCCGCGATTGCCGTCATCATAGCAGAAGGGGGTGTCTTGTCAATATATTGGTCTTTTCCCATATTCGAGGCAAGGAACGTCATAGAACATTCGAAAGAAATCTCTTACAATTCGTACTGTTTTACCGTACAATGCGGACAGATGATCATTCGTTCCATTCGCCATCGGGGACTGAAGCGCCTCATCGAAGAAAACAATGCCAGAGGCCTCAAGCCTGATCTGGTGCCTAGAATACGGAATATATTGACTGCACTCATCTTGGCTGATGGCATGTTCGAGTTCCGAACCGCCGCGCCGCCAGGATGGCACATACATCAACTCCATGGAGACCGTAAGGATAGATGGAGTGTATCAACCTCTGGCAACTGGCGAATCACCTTTGACGAGGAGAATGGATTTCTCGATTTGTTGGATTTGGAGGACTATCACTGATGAAGAAAACAGCCACCAGGATTGGCATGAAACCGTCCCATCCGGGCGCGTTTATCAAAACGGAAATTATTGACGAACTGGGGTTAAGCGTTACGAAAACAGCGACCTTGTTGGGCGTACGGCGCGCAACCCTTTCAGACCTGGTGAATGAAAAAGCCGCGCTCTCCCCGGAAATGGCCTTGCGACTTGAAAAGGCCTTCAACCTGAATATGGATATGCTCTTGCGAATGCAGGCGTGGCATGATGCCAGCGAAATGCGGCGGCAAGCACGAAAGGTCAAAGTGACGCCATATGTGCCCACACTTTAAGGGCTTTTTTTCTTCCAGTAGCTCCCGAAATATGTGAGGCGTCCAGCCGCCGATCACTCGGATCCATTGTCATTTTGGAGTCCGAAGAGCCTGTTGGCGAATCATCTCCAACCCCTCCGCCAACATGGTAACCCCATCCCAACGAAGAATCGCATTAAAGGTTAGGTCCGTTCCGACTTTGACAAAGCGACCGTGCCGAATCGCCACGGCGGCCGAGGGGTGCCCGGCATCCAACGTCACTCGACCCGCCATCAGAGAGTCGAGTGCGTGCCGTCACAAAAGGGCGGGTTGCCGGTGTGCTTGCATCCGCAAAACGCGACCTGTTTTTTTTCAGTGATGGCCGCTTCCATGGGGGTAAATTCGGTCCTTTCGTGCGAGCCATCACAGAAGGGTTGATTCTTGGATAGGCCGCACCGGCACCAATAGTATTTTCCGGGTTCGACTTCCATCACATAGGGCGTGCGTTGAGCAATGATTGGATCTGCCATTGACGTTCTCCTTTCGTTGAAAAACTGGTCATGATAACGGTCTGTTCTTCTGACTTCTTCGACACCCTGCCGGATACGGGATCTCTCAATGCCGTTGTTCTCTGTAAAGTGCATAATCCACCGCTGCCGGGACCTCGATCATGGCGAGACGAAGCGGCCCGCCTTGCCGTGCGTGGATCACGATCGAACCGTTCGTGCCGGCGTGGACGACCGCAAAATATCTTGGCGCAAGCTGATGGTGTTCTGAAGCGGCCTCATCGCTCAGCGTTCCTTCTCCATCGATGACGATCATGGCCAAGGTGCGGTTCGCGGGCAATCCGCGACGGTACTCATGGCTCGATGGAATGAGAATATCCTGCATCGCCGCTTCTGCGACGAGCGAGACCGGCGCGCCGTTCCCGATGACGTGTTTCAGGGTCACTCCGTCACGAACCTCAACGGGAAAGTCTTCATGGCGAAATTCCGCATACGTCGGGGTCCGGCGTACGGTTTCTTTCAGGTTCGGCTCGAACCAGATCTGAAAGAATTCATTATGATCGCTGACCGTTTCCTCTTCATGCGAGACGCCTGACCCCGTCTGCATCACCTGCGCGCCTCCGGCTTTCACGCGGCTTCGATTGCCCATAGTATCGTAATGGCCGATTTCCCCTTCGAGGGCATAACTCATGATTTCAAAGGCTCGGTGAGGATGGAGACCGATTTTCCCGTACCCCTTGGCCGTGGCCCAGGCCCAGTAAAACAGGGGGCCCGTATGGGGAACAACGGGACCTTCTTCTGGAAAACCAAGAGGCTTGATCTCAGTGATCCGCCTGCCGTCGAACTCACCGGTCCCTTGGACTTCAGGAGGGTAGATTGTAATATCCATCGGTTTCGCTATCGGGTCCATCTGCATTTTCCTTTCGATTTGTAACCATGTCATGAGCAATGGCTGTGCCAAAACAGGTCAATCTGCATAACCTCTTATTTCATAAGTGATTTTTTGCAACACTTTTACTTCATAACATACTCCTCAAATGCGTAAATTACTCTATTAAGTAGCTATATTACTCAAATTCGTATAGCGTTAGGAGTGAGATCGTCAGGTGGCAACCGTTAAATAGCCGGGAGATTCACGATGGGGAAAAGATTCGATAAGGATCAAACCTTAGCGCTGGCCGAGTTCATTATTGAACATTCCGGTGATGCGATCATTTTTAATGATTGCCACGGGGTGATTCTGAACGCCAATAAAGCTGCTTGCAGACTTCTCGATTATTCGGAGCAGGAATTAATCGGCCTGACGATTCAGGACATTAATCCTGATTCCACGAAGGAAACCTGGCAGCGGTTTTGGCCGGAACTGAAACAGGCTCAAGCACTGACGTTCGAGGCGCGCCACTGTTCCAGGGATGGTTCCGTTATTCCCGTGGACATCACCGTCAATTATATAGAATTCGATAAGCGGGAGTACGCCGTGGCTTTTCTCCGGGATATCACAAGCCGAAAAAAAATTGAAGAGGACAAAGCCACCGCGTTTGAAGAAATCAATCGATTGCGCAAACAGTTGGAGCTTGAGAACGAATACCTTCATGAAGAAGTGAGGGAACTCCAGGCGTTCGGCAACATCATCGGGAAAAGTTTATTGCTCCAGCACATCTTGAGACAAATCGAAATGGTTGCTCCCACCGATGCCAACGTCCTGATAACCGGAGAATCCGGAACGGGCAAGGAACTCATTGTCCACGAAATTCACAACCGGAGCCCCAGGGCGTCCCGGCCGTTGATTCGAGTCAACTGCGCGTCGATTCCAAGGGAACTCTATGAAAGCGAATTTTTCGGCCACGTGAAAGGAGCCTTCACGGGTGCATTCAAGGATCGCGTCGGACGGTTTGAATTGGCCAATGGAGGAACGCTGTTCCTGGACGAAGTGGGAGAAATCCCCCTGGACTTGCAAAGCAAATTACTGCGAGTCCTTCAGGAAGGCACGTTCGAGCGGGTGGGAGACGAAAAAACGATCACATCTGACGTTCGCGTGATCGGGGCCACCAATCGTCACTTGAAAAACGAGGTTGAAACCGGAACGTTTCGCGAAGATCTTTTTTATCGTCTCAACGTTTTTCCCATCGTCGTGCCGCCATTACGGGAGAGAAAAGAAGATATCTCCGCATTGGCCGCTCATTTTTTAAAACTTGCGCAAGAAAAATTTAATCGCACGGGGATTCAGTTATCCAAGGCCAATATCATCGCACTCGAGAATTATGACTGGCCCGGCAATATCAGAGAGCTGCAAAACGTGATTGAGCGTGCCGTGATTATTGCCCCGGCCAACAGGCTGGTTTTCGATCTGCCCAAAAATCCGAAGAGTCGCGGCGTCGCGTCCCCAAAAACAACTGTCCGGACTTCCGGGCCGGTGCTCACGTTTGATGAGATCAAGGAACTCGAACGTCAAAACATTCTCAACGCGTTACACCGTGCCAACTGGAAAATCTTCGGAAAAAATGGCGCCGCAGAGTTACTCGGCATTCCCCCCACAACCTTGACCTCAAGAATCCAACGCATGGGCCTGAAAAAACCAACGAGCTGAATATGAGCTACAGGCGCATCTGACGACCTTTTGCACAAATTTTCTTGTTATTGCCGAGACAATAACGTATAAATTTGGACTACTCTTCCATCCTTGCCTACAGACAACATGCCTCCCTCTCCTTCAGTCCATGGACAAACTCAAGCCCTTTGGGAAACAGAATCGGCTCGTCCGACCCCGCCAATTTCTCAAAAAATTACGAGGTTCGCCGGTCCGGAAGCCGCTCGAAATGCAACCGTAACCGGACTTGTTTCCAAGATTTTTAACGAGAGTTTCGGCTATAGACCGGACGGAAAACCTTACCGTCTGGGTCCAAAGTCGACGGCCGAAAGGTTGGCCTCGACGGATCTGCTCTTCATCGCCGGTGATGAACAATCAGGAATCGGGTATCTCTTTGGGAAAGAGATCCCTTCCATGAGCGGAAGAATCGCCTGGATCGAGTCAATGGCGGTCTTGCCACTCTACCGGAGACAAGGCATTGCCACTGCCTTGGTACAGAAATTTCGCCTGGCCACCAAAGGATCATCAAAAATCGGATGCGCAACACCGAATCCCATTGCGGCTTTGGTGGTGACCAGGTCCGTACCCGGAACCGTATATATCGGAAATTGTCATCCGCCGTCCGCCCTGGCGGACATGCTCCGCGAAATCCAACAGCACTGTTTCGACCTTCGTGGTTGTGCCATCCAGAAAAACACGTTGCAAATAAAAACCGGGTTCAGCCCGCTTTCCCGCTCCGACGAACGGGAATGGAATCCCCGAACGCCTTCTGATCCACCCTATTGGTGGAGTGAGCTTGAGCATTTACAAAATGACTACGAGGCCCTTCTCGTCATTGAAAGATCAGACGTTTCCCCAATGTGGGGGATATAACAAAGGACTGTTAAAAGAACATAGCGGCGGATGTTTATGCATCAAGAGGAGTGGTTGTCGTGCAGATTACTGTGAAAAAATGGAGAAACAGCGCGGCTATCCGCCTTCCTGCCAAGGTCATGAATGCGGCCCAAGTCGACATTGAACAGCGCGTCAAGGTTCGTGTGGAAGGCCGTAAAATTGTGCTTGATCCTGCCATCGAAGAGGATAATCTTGACTCATTACTAGCGCAAATCACGCCGGAAAACGTCTACCACGAAATAGATTTTGGTTCGCCTGTAGGCAAAGAATTGCTTTAATGTCATTGGTATGAAAATAACCTCCTTCTGTCATTCCCGACGTTAGTAATCGGGAATCCAGGGTCTTTTGTCTTCACGAACGAAAAAACAAACACCCTGGATCCTCGATTAAAGATGTCGAGGATGACGGAAGGAAGCTATCACAAGAAATCATCGAGCACCGGAGCGACTCGCCTCCCATCCTCAACATTTTCACTCCAGTTTCAAGACTTCGCTGGATTCTTCCTCCGGTAGGGCTTCGACTTCGCGGAGTTTTCGCTCCATGGCCCTGGTGCGGACGCCGGTTTCGTCTATGGTGCCGGACGCGGTTTCCAATTGTCGCTTGACCTTGTCCAAGACGTCGCCGAATTTGCCGAATTCCGTCTTGACGGCTGCAAGGACCTGCCAGACTTCGCTGGATCGTTTTTCGATGGCCAACGTCCGGAAGCCCATGCGCAAACTGTTCAGGATGGCGGATAAGGTTGTGGGACCGGCGACGACGACCCGGTAGGCGTCTTGCAGTTTTTCAAGCAAACCGGGCTGCCTGAGCGCTTCCGCATACAGGCCTTCAGTGGGTAAAAACAGGATGGCGAAGTCAGTCGTGGCCGGTGGCTCGATGTATTTTTCCGAGATGTCCTTGGCTGCATTCTCGATCGCACGGGTCAGGGCTTTCAGCGATTGCTCAACAGCATTCGTGTCGGCAGCCTCACTGGCCTGGACGAGACGTTGATAATCTTCCTGCGGAAATTTCGCGTCAATGGGCAACCACACGTTTGCGTTCGCCTCATTGCCTGTCCCGGGAAGACGGATGGCAAATTCGACAACTTCACCCGATGAAGGGCGGACCTTAACATTCGTCTCATACTGATCGGGAGTCAGTAGTTGTTCCAAAATGGCCCCGAGTTGGACTTCTCCCCACGTACCCCGCGCTTTGACGTTCGTCAGGACCCGTTTGAGGTCGCCCACGCCGGTCGCAAGATTTTGCATTTCTCCGAGGCCACGCTGCACCGCTTCCAACCGCTCGCTGACGATCTTGAACGATTCACCCAAACGTTTCTCCAGCGTACTTTGTAATTTTTCATCCACCGTTTGCCGCATCTGATCCAGTTTCCGGTCATTGCTTTCCTGCAGCGCCTTCATTTTCGAATCCAGCGTGTCACGAAGTCCCCCGAGTCTGGCTTCATTCGTCTCACTCAGCGCCATGACCCTCTGCTCAACCGCGGCAAGGCTGTCCCTTTGAGACTGTTTCATCTCGCCAATGACCTTCACAACGGTATCGTTTGCGTTTTTCTGCGCGGCGGTGACTTCCTCGCGAAGACTACGGGCACTTTGCGTGGCCTCGTCCCGGCTTGCGCGGATTTCTTGCCGTATGATTTCCTCTGTTTTTTCTCCGCCACGGGCCGAGACTTTCCAGAGGATGAGACTGAGCAGAACAACGATGGTAATCGATAAGATGAGCGGCAGCCAGATCAACAGGTCACTCATGTCATCTTCCTTTGCAGCGGCCAGTGCCCATGGCTTGCCGATGCCCCCCAAACATGGCGCGCCCGGAGGGAGTCGAACCCCCAACCCTCAGATCCGAAGTCTGATGCTCTATCCATTGAGCTACGGGCGCGTCGGATCGTCTTTTTCAAGCAATCGCTTCCAAGCCCTTCTTCTGAACCAGCGTTAAAAGCTTGAGCGAGGCACCGGCAGGATGTTTCTCTCCTCGCTCCCACTGGCTGATAAGGCCTGTCGAAACATTCAGATGCAGAGCGAACACGGCTTGGCTCACGCGCTCGCGTTCCCGGAGCGCACGAATTTCATCCGGCGGCATCGGGCACACCGGGGTGAGGCACAGTTCGTCGAACTTGCGCAGGGTCCGTTTGTCCATGAGGCCTGCTTCATGAAGATCGGACGCGGTCTCATGGATCGCCCCGAGAGCATCACTGCGATAGGTCTTGCTCATGACATTTCACCTC
>JAPPLK010000093.1 GCA_028819435.1 Nitrospira sp. | reverse complement strand
CAACCCCTTCGACTTCGCTCCGCGACGCTCAGGACAGGCGTTGAGAGAATATCTAGCCTGCGTCGGGCGTGACCGTGTCCTGTTCCTACCCGTTGTCCGTCCGCTTTGCGGAACATAGCAAAATCATAGCAGAACATAGCAGGAAACATAGCAAGTCATAGCACAATCATAGCAAAACATAGCGACAGCACAGCAAAACATAGCAGGGCATAGCAAAACCATAGCAGGCATAGCAATGCTATGGTTGCACGAGCAACCCCCAACCCTCTCCCTATTTCCCGCTTAAGGCAGGAAATGGGAGAGGGCGGGTTTAGGTCTTGTCTGTTGATCTGTTTATAGTCTATATTTAGTCCGAAAGGGGATGCCTATGAAACTGTCTAGCCGGATCAAGCCGATCAGTTACCTCAAGGCCCATGCCGCCGAGATTGTGCGCTCGCTCGGGGACCGGCGGGAGCCCTTGATTATCACTCAGAACGGCGAAGCCAAGGGAGTCTTGCAGGACATCGACAGCTACGAGCAAACACAGGAGACCGTTGCGCTGCTCAAGATCCTCGCGCTGGGCAGCCGCCAGATCGAAGCGGGTCAGGTCCAACCCGCCGCCGATGTCATCACGCGGCTTCGGAAGCGCCGACCGGCCCGCTGATGCCCTTCCTGGTTCAGTTGACCGATAACGCTGCACGCGACTTGGAAGAGATTTGCGATTACATTGAGCAGCACGATGCGCCAGGCAAAGCGGACCACGTGCTGGAGCAGATCGAACGGGCGTTCAGCGGCCTCTCCAAGCATCCCCACCGCGGAAATTACCCGAAGGAATTGCTGGACATTGGAATCCGGGAATACCGTGAAATCTTCTTCAAGCCCTATCGCATCATCTACCGGGTGATGGAACAGAACGTCTATGTGCTCGTGATCGCCGATGGACGGCGCGACATGCAGACGTTGCTGCAGCGACGCTTGCTGCGAGTGTAACTCCTCTTCGCATCTTCTCATACCACGAAAGCGTCATAAGATGACGCGGCTACGAATACAAAGACCCTGGATTCCCGATTAAAAATGTCGGGAATGACCCAAGGGGAGAAAGGCGCCATGAGGCCTGTCCTTTAAGACCTCCCAGAGCGTGACACCCTCACCCCAGCCCTCTCCCACCATGGGGAGAGAGTGCTCTGTGGGATTGCGCGGCTTGACGCCCATCAGGGCAAAAGCCGATAATTACAGGTCCTTCATTTCGTTCAGAACACGCTCCATGCCGAAGTGGCGAAACTGGCAGACGCACTAGATTCAGGGTCTAGCGCCCCATGGGGGTGTGCGGGTTCAAATCCCGCCTTCGGCACCAACCTCCCTTTCAAGCACCGACGCGCTGGTCACCTTCAACAGAAGAGACTTCGGTGACGCTCCCGTGGGTTTCGGGGTTGCGTTGTTGTCGCCCCGTGAGGCATTGAGGAGGATACCATCATGAAGAAGCAAACCGTCACTTACCCGTTGCGGCTACCCGCTTCTCTGAAAGCGGCCGTCGTGGAGATCAGCAAAGAAGACGGCACGAGCATCAATCAGTTCGTCACGACGGCGGTGGCCGAGAAGATCTCCGCCATGAAGACCGCCGAATTTTTCATTTCGCGCCGCGCCAAAGCCGACATCAAGGCAGCGCGCCGCATTTTGCGAAGGAAAGGTGGGCAGCCACCAGAACCAGAAGACCTTCTGCCGTGAACCAGGCATTGACGTATCCCAAGTATTTCAGAATCATGGATTTCAAGCTGTTCGAGCCGTTTCTTTTTGTCACGCCGTGACCGGACCACATCAAGCCGAGAAGACCAGAGGTTACCACACGGATCGGCAACCTCGACGAGACGACGAGATCGTGTCGTTGCCTGTCTTCCTTGGGTGCTTGGACACTTCAAGCAAAAAAGGAAAACTTTTATGAACGTTTTCTCTTTCCTATTGTGATGAATCTTCGCAACATCGCCATTGTGGCGCACGTTGACCACGGTAAGACCACGCTCGTGGACTCGATGCTGTGGCAAAGCGGAACGTTCCGCGAAAACCAGGACGTCGGTGAACGGATTCTGGACTCGATGGACCTCGAGCGCGAGAAAGGCATCACGATCATGGCGAAGAATACCGCCATCACCTATGGCGACGTGAAGATCAATATTGTCGATACGCCGGGTCACGCCGATTTCGGTGGCGAAGTCGAACGCACCCTGCGGATGGTCGACGGGATCATGTTGCTCGTCGACGCCGCGGAAGGCCCGCTGCCCCAGACGCGATTCGTACTGTCCAAGGCGCTCGAACTGGGCCTGCCCCCGATCGTGGTGATCAACAAGATCGACCGTCACGACGCGCGCCCATCGGAAGTCCTGAACGAAGTGTACGACCTGTTTATCGACCTGGACGCCACCGAGGGACAGATCGAGTTTCCGGTCATCTACTCCATCGCTCGTGAGGGCAAATGCGCTCGATCAGCGGACGGAGAGCTGACCAATTTGCAGCCGTTGTTCGAGATGATCGTCGAGTGCATTCCGCCGCCGTCCGGAGACCCGGACCATCCGCTCCAGATTCTGGTCACCAACGTCGAGCCCGACGACTACCTCGGACCGCTGGCGATCGGCCGCGTCGTGGCCGGCACGGTTCGGAACCGCCAGGCGGTTACCCTATGTCATCGTGACGGGATGCAGACTTCGGCTACCGTCTCGGAGTTGTTCGTCTACAAAGGCCTTGGACGCATTGCGGTTGCCTTGGCGGGTCCCGGAGAGATCGTGGCGCTGGCGGGGATGAGCGGCATCGGGCTGGGAGAAAGCATCGCCTGCAGTGAAACCCCCATGCCGTTGCCCACGCTCAACGTGGACGAACCCACGTTGTCGATGGAGTTCTCCGTCAACGATTCCCCGTTCAGCGGAAAGGACGGCCAGTACGTCACCTCACGCCACATTCGGGAGCGATTGCTCAAAGAAGCACGGCACAACCTCGCGATGCGGTTGGAGCCCACCGATTCCCCGGATCGCTTCCTGGTGTACGGCCGCGGGGAACTACAGATGGCCATTCTCATTGAACAGATGCGCCGGGAAGGCTATGAATTTTCGGTCGGCATGCCGCAAGTGTTGACTCGCTCCGTTCAAGGCACGACCCACGAACCCTACGAACTGGCGCTCATCGACGCGGCTGAAGAGTACATGGGCATCGTCGTCCAGAAACTCGGCACGCGCCGGGGCGTCATGGTCAAGATGGTCAACCACGGCTCGGGACGGGTGCGTCTGGAATTCGAGGTGCCCAGCCGCGGGCTCATCGGCTACCGGACCGAGTTCCTCACCGATACAAAAGGCACGGGCATCCTCACGCACATGTTCACGGAATACCGGCCCTGGGCGGGCGACATCGTCCATCGAACAACTGGCGCGCTGGTTGCCGACCGTCACGGCCGCGTCACCGCGTACGCCATGATCAACCTGCAGGTCAGGGGACAACTGTTCGTCGGGCCGGCCGACGTCGTGTACGAAGGCATGCTCATCGGAGAGAACAGTCGAGACACGGACCTGGACGTGAATATCACGAAAGAGAAGAAGCAGACGAACATGCGCGCCGCCGGCTCCGATTCTTATGAAAAAATCGTCCCTCCGCTACGCATGTCGTTGGAACAGTCGATC
This sequence comes from Nitrospira sp., assembly GCA_028819435.1. GTDB lineage: Bacteria > Nitrospirota > Nitrospiria > Nitrospirales > UBA8639 > Bin75. Next base: position 17,695 of record JAPPLK010000093.1, on the reverse strand, counting down.
GAGTTCATCCGCCACGATGAACTGATCGAGATCACGCCGCATAACCTTCGGCTTCGCAAACGCCACCTCGACCAGAACGCAAGGAAGCAGCTCGTTGCCCGCCAATCCGCCGGAACCGACGAATAGCCCTCCGGCACCGGGTTAACCCGGACGTCTCGCCAACCTCCTGCTCCCGGCAGACGAGTCAGTCGTTGAAAACAGAGAGCCTGCAGCCGTTGGCCTGCGCCGCCGTCTAGCGTGGCATCCTTGGCGTCGCCTTGCAGAGCGTCGCCATCGTCGGTTAAACGATTTCGTCGTCTACGTCGGACGTGCTGAGCGAGTTCTCTGTCGTGGTGTCGGCGTTGGCTTCAGGCTCAGAAGAGTCCGGAGCTTTTTTTCGGCCTTTTGATCCGCCTTGGCCTTTAAGCGCTCGGCTTTCTTTTTTGCCTTCGCCCGTTCACGTTCCTGACGAGCGAATTTGTAATTGGGTTTGCGTGGCAAAGCGAGGCATCATCAAGCAATGCAGCGGTCAGAGACCGCTGCAGAACCAATTCAGTTAGCGATGGAAAGATTATCCGCTGACATTTTTCCGTCCCTGCCCGCAACGAGGTCAAAAGAAATCCGTTGCCCCTCATTGAAACTCGATAACCCAGCCTTTTCTACGGCGCTGATGTGCACAAAGGCGTCTTTCGAGCCGTCTTCAGGCTCGATAAAGCCGAAACCCTTGGTTGCATTAAACCATTTTACTGTACCGGTGGTCATGATTATTTCCTTTCACGACATAGTGAATAAGCGAAGCGCCGCCGCACGCGGTGCTTCATGAAAACGTTCAGCCGGCCGGCAGACCGGCGACTCCTCCAAACGACCGCGCCATGAAGGGCGATCTTACCTCTCTCGATGATGCTCTGACTTACGAGCGGTACTCCATGCCTTGCGGGTGAACCGGCGACCCAGGCCTCGCTCAATTTCACGCCATTTCCGCTCTTCGTCCGACGTGATGAACGTGACCGCCTCTCCGGAGCGGCCCATGCGACCGGTCCGTCCGACCCGGTGCGTGAAAAGTTGTTCCGAGTCCGGCAGGTCATAGTTGATGACTTGACCGATGCCTTGAACGTCCAGGCCTCGAGCAGCTACATTCGTCGCGACCAAAATCGGCGCGGCACCGGAACGGAAGTTCAGCATCACCCGCTCACGTGCGTTCTGGCTGAGATTGCCCTGCAGAGCGCCGACCGGATAGCCCAACGTGTCGAGCTTCTTGGCCAGCTTAGTGACGCCGTGCTTGGTTTTGCCGAAGACGATAACCGGAGCGTCGTCCCGCTGGTTCAACAGCGTCTTGAGGGCTTCGATCTTGTCGCTCTTCTGAATGGTATAGACCACGTGCTCCACGGTAGGCAGCGCCTGCAGGTCCGCATCCACCTTCACCGAGACGGGGTTGCGCAGATATTTCTTCGCGGTCTTCGCCACCCACTCCGGCATGGTGGCGGAAAGAAGCGCCGTCTGCCGTCCGGAGGGCGTCCGGCTCAGGATGGCTTCAACGTCGTGTGCAAATCCCCTGTCCAGCATTTCGTCCGCTTCATCCAATACCAGGAATCGCACGGACTTCAGGTCGAGTGTGCCCTGCCGCAGATGGTCCAACGTGCGGCCCGGCGTGCCGATGATGATCTGGGCTCCGTTTCGCAACGCCGTGAACTCCGGCCTCAACGACCGGCCGCCATAGAGTAACGTCACGCGCAGCCCCTGTGCGGACGCCAGGGCCTTCATGACTCCAGATACCTGGATCGCCAGTTCCCGGGTGGGCACCAGGACCAGCGCCTGGACCTGCCGGTCAGACGGATCACACTGCTCCGCCAGGGGCACGGCAAACGCCAGTGTTTTTCCGGACCCGGTGCGCGCCTGCCCGATCAAGTCCTGCCCCGCCAGGAGATGGGGGATGGACTGCGCTTGAATGGGCGTGGGCTCCGATATATTCATCCTGGAAATGGCCGCCCTGGTGGCACCATTCAACGCCATGCCGGAAAACGCGGTGCCATCGGCGGAGGCACCGTCGGCAGCGGGGGTATTGACAGGAAATGACTCACTCGCCGGCGCATTGACCGTAGAGGACAGACCATCGCGACGGGTTTTGAAGCATGGCGAGCAGTACACCGGCCTTTCCGGGCTTGGCCGGAAGGGAACGGTTGTAGACGTATCGCAATCAGCGCAAACGGCTTGGTGGCGTCGTGTACGGGAAGATGAACGTGGACGGGTTGAAAAAGACTTAACAGACATACGTAAACAAACTCCTTGGTTATTGAAATCTCTAAGAACCTACCTGGCAGTCGCCTACCGGCACCCCCAATGGGGGATATCTCTAAATGTTTGCAGCCTATTCGCCCAGATAGAAACCGGGTTCCAGCTTTGGGTAGCGTTCCGGATTGGGGTGGACTTCTGGCGAGGGAATTATCTCCAGAAAACCCCGATGGGGGTTACCCCTCGGAGTCTCCCGTTCACTAATAACCTGCTGAGACCCGCGTCTTGAAAATTGGCTCCCCGGGCAGGACTCGAACCTGCGACCAATCGGTTACGAGTTTCCCGGCATTTCTACCGGGCTCGGACTATCTCATCACCCGCCTGATGCATCAGGTGAGGGTGTCGGGCGCTTGTGAGGTCTTATTGGCTTGGGTTCCTCAACCTCTAGTCTCTGCACGTTCTTGCCTACCCAAGACCCTTCGGCAAGCTTCGCTCAGGATTCCCTTTCCGAGTTCAGCCCGAACACGGGGAAGGCTTCCCTGAATTCACCCGATTTTTCAACCACAGTTTCCTGTGGAAGCTGCAATCCGGCGTGTTTCGCACGCCTTCTCTTTACAGCCGACCGCTCTACCAACTGAGCTACCGAGGAACACAATCGTTGGCTTCTTGTTCCACAATGGTGGATGTGATCATAACATAATGTTGAAATGTAGCAACAGAGCCTGATGACAGGTAGTGGCCGGTTTTTAAATGCCCCCCTCACCCCAGCCCTCTCCCTCGTTGGGGAGAGGGAGTCGGATGGAACAGACCCATCACCTGCTGACAACTGTTTCGTGTGCTAAAACTGAAAGTCGTCGGAATCTTCTTCGCCTTCTTCGGCTTCGGCTGCGCCGCCTTCGGATAGGGCCACGTAATGCTTCGCCCATGATAAATAGATGTTGGCGCTGTCTTTCATGGCATCGGCGCCGATGGTCAGTTTTTTCACGACGTCGGGGTCCCCGCCCATGAGTTCCATTTCCTGGGCCCGGCTCTCTAGCCGGTCATGGAATCGAGTCATGCTCTGATTGATCTCACCCATGAGTTCTCTGAGGTCATCGCTCATGTCCGCACCCTCTGTTTCACAGGGCATCTCTCAAGAAAAAATAAAGCCCCGCGACAATCAAGGCGTCTGCCGCAGGGCCCTATGCCGATCTCTGATGTGTGAAATTACCCCTGATAGGCCTGTCCTAAACCCGCGGATTCGCCGGCCTTCTCCATCAATTGGCCATTGGCGCTCACCGCCACCATGTCGATGGCTTCATGCTTGGCCGCGTCGCACACGACCTTGCACAACTCACAGCCCTTACACCGATTGATGAAGACTTCCGCCACCATTTTCTCGACGTTCAGGTCCAGGGTGTTGGCCTCGGGGCAGTACATGATGCACAACCGGCAGCCCTTTTTGGCAACACATTTTTCATCCGTCACTTGCGCTACGTTATACATGCAAACTCCTGTTTATCTCTCATTTATGCCGCGGCGACGGCCAACTCGACGTTGTTCTTTTCCGCCCATTCCGACGCCATTTCGTATGACCGGACGACGGTCTCCAGATTTTTCTTCAACAGCATCTCTTTTTTGGCGAATTTCTTCTTGATGGCTTCATCCAAGGTAGCCGTACCGCCGGACGCCACGAACTTCTTCCCGAATCGCTCCTGCAACGCACCCTCGAGCGCTTCCAAAGACACGCACTTGGTAATGCCGGCAACCGATCCGATCATGGTCATATTCGTGGACAGTTCCGTGCCCGCCACTTCCAATGCGACCTGGGTGCCCTTGATGTAAAACACCGCCACGTCGAGATCCTTTAACCGCTGCACGTCCTCATCCGACAACAACGGCACGTCGGAATTGATGACAACGACGCCGTTTTCCTTGATGCCGGAGTAAAACGGCATAGTGTAACTCTTGCCCATCGTGATCACCTGCGGATGAAACACTTCGATCACGTCGGGGAACACCAACTCTCCCCGGTCGTAGATCCGGCTCACGCCGATCCGGCAATAACTCTCGGCCGGAGCCATCCGCTTTTCTGCGCCGAAAAAGGGATTCGAGATGGCAAATTTGCCATCACGAGACGCCGCCATGGCCAACACGTGCGCAGCCGTCACGGCACCCTGTCCTCCAAGACCCGACATGCGAATATTCAGTCTCCGCTTGATCATGACGATGTCCCCTTTCCGCCGGAAAGGCTCAGGCCTTGCCCGCCAGTTGCTTTTCAGCCAATTGCTTTTTCGCTGCGGCCTTTCGCTCTTTCTCTTTCGCCGCCAATTCGGTCAACAATTCCTTGGCTTCATCACTGACGTATTCTTTATATGCAAAGCGTTCGGTCGGCTTCTCGGAGTCCCGCATTTCCTGCAAGCCTTCCATGCTGTTCTTCCCGATTTCCAGGATGCACGGGGTATAAAGCTGCAAATACGTGGGGCCGATCTCGCGGGCCACGTGGATCGCGTTCTTGATGACCTTTTCCACCAGGTTCGGTTTGCTGACCGTGCAATTCACCACGTAGTGACAGCCGGACTCACGCGCGATTTCCGGCAATTTCACCTTTTCAAAGGTCTTGCCCACCGGCGCCATCTTGGCCACGAACCCCTTTTGCATCAGACCGCTCTCCTGGCCGCCCGTATTGGCGTAGAGTTCGTTGTCAAAACAAATGGTCGTGAATTTTTCCTGACGGAACCAGGCTTGCAGCGTCATATCCAAACCGATATCCACCGTGGCTCCATCCCCGGCCAACACCACCACGTCCTTGACCTGTCCGGGAAACCGCACGCTGAGCGCGCGTTTGAGCCCGGAAGCGATCGCGTTTTGATTGCCGAAGAGGGAATGAATGTTGTGGACGCCCACGTGCGGGAAGACCAGGCTGGTGCAGCCGGTGGACCCCACCATCACGGTATCCTCGGGGGCGGGCAACGACGCCAGGATGTACCGGAACGCCATGGACTCCGGACACCCGGCGCACAAGGAATGTTCTTCAATCAATTCCTTTGAGGTTCCGATATCCTTCCATCCCCGGCCTTCTTTTCCATAGGTGGCCCGGTCCACCAGATCCTGATACTCCGACGGCATGATATCGAACATTTCAGGAGCTATCTTAATGCGTTCCTTGCTCATGGTTGCCTCCTAGCGCGTATTCAGAATAATCACGTTCATTCCGCATACCGGACCGACGGTAGTGACTGGTGTATTATGCGTCAGCTCCCTCGTCCGGCCAGGCTTTCGGCTTTAATGCCCAAATGTTTCTTGATGTCGGCCGCGATGACTTCCGGCGGCATGGTCATGCCTCCGCAGACGTGAGGACCGGCATAGACGCGGTCCGCGTCAGGAATCGTGGCACGGATTTCTTTGGCAAGCCACCCCGTCACGTTGAATTCCGGAACGATGATGTGCTTGGCGTTCTTGGTCGCTTGCCGGATTTCCTCTTCCGGCCACGGTCGGAGGGTCTTGACCTTGACGATACCCACCTCGATGCCGTCCTCTTCCAAGAGCGCCTGGGCCTCACGACCCTGGGAAACCGCAGTCCCCGAGGAGACGATCAAAATCTCGGCATCGGGACGGTCCACTTCGATCAGGCCGTCCAACCACCGGATGGTGTGTTTCCGGGATCGTTCCACCGCCGCCCAGACTTCCTGTTGCCAGCTTGCATGGGTGGCATAACTGATATAGTTACTCTTCATGACGAACGGGTCACGCATCATGCGGACCGGCGGGCATTCCATATCCATGCACGGGACCGGCGACCGGTACGGATCATAGGGCGGCAGGCACATGTCCGCGGGCGTCAGGTTCACCACGTCTTTGGTATGGGTCACGAAAAACCCGTCACAACACAGCGCCAACGGCAAATGCACGTCCGGTTCTTCCGACACCATGTACCCCTTCAAAATCCAGTCATAAAAGTCCTGCGCCGTCTCGGCGTGCCAGACCAGCATCCCGGTGTTCAACAGGTACGAAATTTCCAACGTGTCCGGCTGGATGGAGAGGGGAGAATTGATGCCTCGACAGGTCACGATCATTTGAATGGGCAGCCGCGCCCCGGCCCACATCGGAAAGTTCTCCATGGCACGCATCGTGCCCGGACCGGCGGTCGTGGTGAACACGCGCGCGCCGCCGAAAGCCGCCCCGGCGCATTGGGACATCACCGCGAACTCGCTTTCCCCGCGAAAGTAGTCGCCGATAAACCCTTCGGCAAACAATTCACCGATCAACGCCGCGGCTTCACTCTGCGGGGTAATCGGATAAGCGATCATCACGTCGCAATTGGCCCGCCGGATGGCCTCTTTGATCACTTCACTGCCCGTAAAAAAACACGGCGACCGCTCGGCCTCATGCATCATCTTCCAAGCGTCCGTCACGACCTGCCCGGATCTATTTTTTGTCCCAACTAATGATTGCGTTGCCATGCTTGCGCCTCCTTCTGCTACCGGATTCTTCTCATAGGGCGTTTCATGCGAACTGCGTGTTCTATTCTATTGTAGCGTTTCAAGCACGTGAAATAAATAAAAAATACCGGACCGTTTCGCCCTCAGTCTTTCGGCGGCGCAACCGACCCTTTTAACTTTTTCACCCAATCGGCCAATCTCATGATCTTGTCGGCCGTCGCATCCCGAAACGACACCATGGCGTCTTCATGACCCGCCTGGGCGCACATGGCCATAGTATAGCAATACGTGCCGCCCCGGATAATCTTGAGGGACAGGTTCGCTTGGTGACAATGCACCCCGACAAACATGCAGGCATCGATCTTGTTATGCCAAATCGTGAGGTTGGGATGGTTGGGATTGATTTCGATTTCAGGGTTGATCTTCGGATATTTGGGCCGGTAATCGGGCATGGGAATGAGCATCGCCTGTTGGGACGGGGTAACGCTTTCCTTGATCGTTTCATAGAGATGCCTGATCGCCGTGGCCTTCTTGGCCGCTTTTTCATTCCAAGCCCACAGAACCAGCGGACCAGGAAAGATCGTCGGAACTTTGGCCGATAAGAACTGACGGGCCGCGACTTCCATGGCCTCATCCTCGTTGACGATTTTTCCATGAATATGTGCCTGCCCCGGATCCGGCAAACGAACGCCCATACTGGCTGCCGCCGGGGGCAGAAAATGCTCCGGACCTGGTAAAACCTCATACATTGTCGACATGGGTTTAATTCCTCAATTCCCAACAGAATAGAAATGTGTCCTGATAACGCAATTGTCGGCTTACTGTATGCCGGTACACGGAATTTCGCAACCTGGAAAAAGCCCCAACAGCCCGGATATTTAGGCCATTGTCCGGACCGGCTGCATGAGGCTTTTGACCCAGCAGCCCCCGCCGCAACAATCAGTACCTGTAGGCTTCCGGTTTGAACGGGCCTTCGACGGACACGTTGATGTAGGAGGCTTGCTCTTCGGTGAGTTTGGTCAACGTCCCACCGAACCCGCGTACCATATGGGCGGCCACTTCTTCATCCAGCTTCTTCGGCAGCACTTCGACCGTGACCGGAGCCCCGGGAGTGTCGGCGAATTTCTTCCCGAACAGATAAATTTGCGCCAGGACCTGGTTGGAAAAGGACCCGTCCATAATCCGGGAGGGATGACCGGTCGCATTGCCCAGGTTGACCAGGCGCCCTTCGGACAGGAGGATCAGGTGGTCGTTGGCAAGCGCGCTCCGATAGACTTTATGCACTTGCGGCTTGACTTCCTCCCATTCCCAATGTTTCCGCATGTAGGCCGTATCGATTTCATTGTCGAAATGGCCGATATTGCAGACCACGGCTCCCGGTTTGAGCATTTGCAACATGGCGGCGTCACAGACGTTATAATTGCCGGTAGCCGTCACGACCAGGTCCGTATTGCCCAATAGCGCCGCGTTGACGTCTTCCACTTTCCCCGTATTGATTCCATCGTTGTAGGGCGACACGACCTCAAAACCATCCATGCAGGCCTGCATCGCGCAAATGGGGTCGATTTCCGACACGCGCACGATCATGCCTTCCTGGCGCAGGGATTGGGCCGACCCTTTGCCCACGTCGCCATACCCCACCACCAAGGCTTTTTTCCCGGATAAGAGATGGTCCGTGCCACGCTTCACCGCGTCGTTCAGGCTGTGCCGGCACCCGTATTTATTGTCGTTTTTCGATTTCGTGACCGAATCGTTGACGTTGATGACCGGTACTTTCAGGGTGCCGTTTTCCATCCGCTCCTGAAGCCGATGCACGCCCGTGGTGGTCTCTTCCGTGATGCCGTGGATTTTGTCCAACATCGCCGGATACTTTTCGTGGAGCATCAGGGTCAAATCACCCCCGTCATCCAGGACCATGTTGGCATCCCAGGGCCGGCCATCCTTTAAAATGGTTTGCTCGATGCACCAGTCATATTCTTCGAGCGTTTCGCCTTTCCAGGCGTACACCGGAATGCCCCGGGCCGCGATCGCGGCCGCGGCATGATCCTGTGTGGAGAAAATGTTGCAGGATGACCACCGCACTTCGGCCCCCAATTCCATCAGGGTTTCGATCAGGACGGCCGTCTGGATCGTCATATGAATGCACCCCAGAATCCTGGCGCCCTTGAGGGGCTGTGCCGCTCGATATTTCTCCCTCAAGGCCATCAAGCCGGGCATTTCCGTTTCGGCTATCTGAATTTCTTTCCGGCCCCAATCAGCCAGGCTGATATCCGCTACCTTATAATCACACACCGTGTTCTCCAGTTGCGCAGTTGTACTCATGCTTATCGCTCCCTTCTGCTTGGACTCCCTCAACGTCACAGGTACACGTCGACGGCCTGTTTCAAAATCGAGGCCTTATCCGTTTTTTCCCAGGTGAACCCCGGGCCGCTTCGCCCAAAGTGCCCATAGGCAGCCGTCTGTTTATAAATAGGACGTCTCAGTTTCAAATGATCGATGATTCCACGCGGGGTCATCGGGAAATGTTTCCGGATCAGTTTGTCGATGACCTCAATCGCGACTTTCTCCGTCCCTTTTGCATCGACCAACACGGAGACGGGTTCCGGCACCCCGATCGCATACGCCAATTGCACTTCACATTTCTCGGCCAATTTCGCCGCCACGATATTCTTGGCAATATACCGGGCCATGTACGACGCCGACCGGTCCACCTTACTGGGATCCTTGCCGGAAAAGGCCCCGCCGCCGTGACTCCCCACGCCGCCATAGGTATCGACGATGATCTTGCGACCGGTCAACCCGGTATCGCCCATGGGCCCCCCCGTCACGAACCGGCCCGTCGGGTTGATGTGAAACGTCACCTTGTTCGGGTTGAAAATCCCTTTCGGCATCACGGGTTTGATGACTTTTTCCTTGATTTCCTGCTCGATTTTCCTGGACGTCACCTTGTCGCTATGCTGGGTGGAGACCACGATCGTATCGATGCGGACCGGCTTACCGTTCTTATACTCGACGGTCACCTGCGCCTTCCCGTCCGGGCGTATCCAGGGTAACAGGTTCGTTTTTCTAACCTCGGCCAGGCGTTTCGTCAAGCGATGGGCCAACACGATCGGCATGGGCATCAGTTCGCTCGTCTCGTTGGTGGCATAGCCGAACATCAGCCCCTGATCGCCTGCTCCACCGGTATCCACGCCCATGGCAATATCACCTGATTGGGCATCAATCGCCGTCAACACCGAGCAGGTGCGGTAATCGAACCCCCACGTGGCATCGGTATAGCCCACGTTACGGATGGTTTCTCGAATAATATCAGGTATTTCCACGTAGGCCTTCGTGGAAATTTCTCCCGCCACGAACGCCAAACCGGTCGTCAGAATCGTCTCACACGCCACGCGGCAGTTTTTGTCCTTGGCCATAATGGCATCCAGGATGCCATCGGATATCTGGTCGGCAATTTTGTCCGGATGCCCCTCGGTCACGGACTCGGAGGTAAACAAGAAATTCTGTTGACTCATTACGATGACCTTTCCCTGGCTCAATAAACAAAAAGGCATCCCCTGCCCACCCTGTCGGAGAGGAGTGCCTTGTTGAAATGTTAAAGAATCGGGTTGCCCGGAACGCCACGGATGGCAACCCAAAGACCGCCTACCATAAAGAAAAACGAGGTAGGTTTGTCAAATGCAAGATGACCGTCTCTTAAAAAATCCATTATTTTCAATTAGTTGAAAGCCTTTTAGTCATGAACGGAAACAGAATGTCCAAACAGGGCATTGGAGACGGACAAAGAAAAGCCCCTCCCCGTACCCCCAGGCGCACTCAAAACCATTCAGACTCTGAACGGATGCGGCAGATACTAAACGGATTTTAAAAATTTTTCAATGCCGGGCAGGAATGGCAGCGTCTTTGCCTTCGTAACGGCACAGAGGCCGATAACCTCCTTCCGTCAGGACGCGTTTGGTGGGGCCGGATTCATGGTATCCTGAGGATAGGGCGGCAATCCCGCCAATATCAAGGGCGGGCTCCGGACTCAGAGCCCGCCAAGGTTGGGGAATGACGGCTTACCCTTCCCTCATTCCCCCGCCGCTCTCTATTTCGGCCCTTGGTGCCAGGCGGAGACGGGGACAACATGGACGGAACCCCCTGTAAGCCCGGCGGATGGATGGCAGCCGCGTAGGAGCCAGCCCCGGCGGCTTGCCCGTCTATCACATTACCGCCGTGTGGCGCCGAACGCGCCAATCACGTGACCGTTCTCGAAATGGGCGGTAAAGTCGCCGGCCACGCCACGTGGATAGTCAGTCGCTCCCGTTCCGGTTTCACCGAAGAATCCTCCACGCCAATTCCCGCCGCGCGGCGTCTGTCCATCAAAGGTCGCGGAATCTGTTCCAGGCGATGCCTGTTCAATGTTGGCCGTTTGGAGTTCCACCGTCCAATCCTTGTCAATGAGTTGGCCCCCATCCACCAGTCGAGAGATTGTGCCGCTAATCGTGCCCAGGGCCGTACTATCGCCAAAGTTCGCCGTCAGCATGGCGTGTCCGGTAAATTCGCCAACCGCGGGATTGTCGCCTTTCCGGGCATAGGCCCCGGCCGCTTCACCCACATACGTGGCCTGACCCGTCATTGCAGCAACGGCGGTGGTCTGGGGTTCCGACCCGGCATAGAGCGTTCCCACCTCAAACCGGCTTACGCTGGCCGTGGTCGTTTCGCTGATCCAATACCCGAACGACAGATAGTCTGAATCATATTCGGCATCCGGGACTTTCAGCGTCTTGACGTCACCTTTGGGTTCAAACGTCCATGTTCCTGCGAGACTGATGAGCACACCATTGGCATTACCCGTCGCCCCACACTCCCCACTACACTCAAAAGTGCCCTCGACGCCATTAAAGGAGCCTGAGAAGGTCCTGTCGCTGTCCACGTTATCCTGCGTCGTATCCCCGTATGTGATCTGCCTCTTGTTGGCCGTAGGAAAGCGGCTGGATTTGAAAAGGTTTCCATAGGTCACAGCAGCCGCTTCGTCAATATTCAACACGCCTGTCGCCGCCGATGTGACCGCGCCGTCCACAGCGGGGCGATTTTGATCAGTAGCGCCGTTCTCACCCCCATAATACGTGATATAGTCCACCGCCTTGGGGTCATCTCTATTGGTAAAGAGGGTCACGATGTCCGTCAGGCCCTGCGTCTTCTTTTCATAGGCCTGTGACATAAAGGCCCCTAAGATTTTTTCGCTCCCCATTGCCTTGAATGGCGAATCGGCGGCGTCAATATTCTGAGTGCCAATTCGAGTTGTTGGCATGTGGTCGGGCGGCACGTATTGATTGGTGGCCGCTGCTAGCGTCGTTGCCGCCATTCCACCCGGCGTCACACTCAACTTCTCGCCATCGGATTGCCCTGGCCGCCCGACATAACCTGTAGGCCGGCTGGTGGTGGGATCGTCATCCACACTCGGATTGACAATGCCCCGGATGAACGCCATGTCCTGTTCGGTCAATTCCGTGGGCATTTCTTCCTCTTCTTCCTCCTCCTGTGGCGGTAGCGACGGTATCACTGGCGGAGTAGTCGGTTCCATGTCATCCACCACCGCAGTGCCACCTCCATTGCCACCACAGCCGCTAACGGCAAGGCCTATACAAATCAATAGAATCGTTAATTCTCGTCGCATGTTCTCCTCCTGTGTAAGAGAAATTAAGGGAAATGGTAATAAAATTTTCTTCAACCAAGGGCATCGCCGGTCAACTCCATCGTTGTGTTGTGGGATCCTCGCTTCCCGTCCCTCCTTCGTTAATGTCAACACTCCACACCATGTAAGAGCGTTATGGACAGGGATATAGCATACTGAATTTTATAAATCAAGCATACTTAATAAAAAATCAAGCATACTTATTTTGAGCGGATCAATTTATTTTATTTTCTATGAACAAGTTGGCCGACAGAATTCGGACCGCCCGGGAAGAGGCGGGCCTGTCCCAAGCGGACGTCGCCAAGGCGTTGCGTATCTCGGCTTCTGCGGTCAATCAATGGGAGCAGGGCTTCTGCAAAAACATTAAACTCGAGCACTTCTTTGCCTTGGCCAGTTTGCTGCGGCAAAATCCGCAATGGCTGGCAACCGGCATGGTGCTTCCATATCTGAACCGCACACAAACGAGACTGCCGAAACTGGACGATCCTCCCCTCACCCGCCAGGAAAAAGCCCTGCTTCACCAAATCCGCCAAATGCCGGACAGGCCACAAAAAGGGTTGCTGAAGTTCCTCAGGGCGCTGAGCGACACCTACGTTTCGCCTGACAACCTCGACCGCAGAGATTGATGCCGGCCGGACGATCGCTCCCGACGATCATTTCGAACCCAGCCTGGGCAAATTGGCGGAAAATTTTTATTTGTCTCACTGGTCAAATATCAGGAAATCTGTTAGCTTACCAGTAACAAGTGTTGTTGGGTGGAGTCTTATTGTTGATGAACACCTTACCCGACAGAATCCGCACCGCCCGGAAAGAGGTGGGCTTGTCCCAAGCGGATATCGCCAAGGCGCTACGAATCTCGGCGTCCGCAGTCAATCAATGGGAACAGGGCTCGACCAAAAATATGAAATTGGCTCACTTCTTCGCACTCGCCAACTTGCTGGAGAAAGACCCGCGATGGCTGGCGACCGGCTATGCCCCCCGCTGGCCGGGGAAATTGGCGCAGATGCAGAAACCGGACCAACCTCCCCTGACAAGCGAGGAGAGAGCCCTGCTTCACCAGATGCGCCGGATACCCGCCAGGCTACGGAAAGTGTTGATGCTGTTCCTGAAAGGGCTAGGCGTCGTCTGCGTTCCGCCCAAGAAATCCTTCCGCAGAAATTGATGCGCCCGCGTCTATCCCCCTGACGTATCATTCCCGTATGTGTTTAGCAGGAGCATGATCATTCCCTCCCGACTTCAGGTTGCATTGTCCAAACAGCAGGTGCTAATATCCGGCTTCAATTTTTGCGCTTGAGGTGCGACTTCTCGCATTCCGCTGCAGGTGTGGGACTCGAAAGACTCGTGAAGTTTCGTAAGGAGGCTTCTCATGTATAAAACCATCTACATCCCGGTCGACAATTCCGACCATTCCAATATGGCCGTCGACCTGGGTGTGCGGTTGGCACAGGAATTCGGATCGAAAATCGTCGGCAGCCACGTCTATGCCGCCAAGATGCACGACAAGCGGTTCAAGCAGATGGAAGCGGGCCTGCCCGAGGAATATCACGATGAAAAAGAACTCGACCGCCAACGCAAGATTCACGACTCCCTCATCACACGCGGACTCCAGATTATCACCGATTCCTATCTGGACTACGTGGATCAGAGATGTACCGAGTCGAATCTCCCCCTGGAACGCCGGTCCCTCGAGGGTCGCAATTGGAAGGTGCTGGCCGAAGACATCAACACCAACGCCTACGACCTGACCATTATGGGCTCGCTTGGGGTGGGCGCGGTGAAAGATTCCGTGATCGGCAGCAATACCGAACGGGTCCTGCGCCGGGTGCGCAATTCGGACATGTTCATCGTGAAAGACCTGAAGCCCATGAACGGGGGAAAAATCGTCGTGGCCGTGGACGGCAGCCCGTACAGCTTCGGCGGGCTGAAAACCGGCCTCGCCCTGGGGAAAGCCCTGAACAAACAGGTCGAGGCCATTTCCGCGTTCGATCCGTATTTCCACTATGCCGCGTTCCACAGCATTTCCGGAGTCCTGAACGAAGAGGCCGGGAAAGTCTTTCGCTTCAAGGAACAGGAAAAACTCCACGAGGAAGTGATCGACAGCGGGCTGGCCAAAATCTATCAATCGCACCTGGACATTTCCCGGGAAGTGGCCCAGGAAGAGGGATCGGACATCCGCACCACGCTCCTGGACGGCAAGGTATTTGAAAAAGTCCTCCAGTACGTGCGCAAAGAACAACCCTGGCTGCTGATCGTCGGGCGTATCGGCGTACACAGCGACGACGACATGGACATCGGCAGTAACACCGAAAACCTGCTCCGGGCGGCCTCCTGCAACATCCTGATCTCCAACAAGAAATTCGTGCCGCCAATCGACACCCAGGCGGAATACACCATCGCTTGGACCGAGGAAGCCCTGCTGCGCATGGAAAAGGTACCGGTGTTCGCGCGCGGCGTCGCCAAAACCGCGATTCACCGCTATGCCATTGAAAAAGGACACACCATCATCAGCAATTCGGTGGTGGACGACGCGGTCGGCGACATCCTGCCCAAAGGCGCCATGGACGCCATGAAAGCCCTGGGCGGCCAACTCGACGAGGCGGGCGTCGACCGCAACCAAATGCAGGCCGACGACGCCGTGGCTCAGGACCTCATGGGTTCGACCCTCAGCGGCATGGTCAACCAGGTGGTTGAAGAAAAGGAGCCCGTAGCGAATTCCACGGTGAGCCCGTCCACGCAATCCTACCTGGACCGCATGGCCCAGCCGTATTATGTCTGCAACGGATGCGGCTACATCGGGAAAGGCGCTCAACCCGTCAAATGCCCGATTTGCGGGGCAGCGGGCGACGGCTTCAAAACGGTCGACAAGAGCGTGTTCGACGCCGCGGCCAAACAGGAGGGGGGCCTGGAAACACAATTGGCGTACGACGACGTGCCCATGCAATGGACCAAGGACGCCAAGGAAGCCATCCGGGCGGTGCCCGCGGGATTCCAACGCCGCCGCGCCAAGGCCAAGATCGAAAAGTCCGCGAGAAAACTCGGCATGACCACGATCACCCTGGAGTATGCCTCGCCCATGATCGACGAAGCCGCCAACGAAGAGTACACCCCGATTTTCGCCAACAAGGAGGCGGAAATGGAACAACCTGCTCCTCAGCCGAACGGGCCGAAGCCCGACTCGCCCTACGATTGGGAGCCCGAGGCATTGAAACGGTTGGAACGCGCGCCCGAAGGGTTCATGCGCGATTGCACCCGGGCACTCATCATCAAGCACGCCGACAAGCTGGGGACCACCCAGATCACCATCGACGTGGCGAACGAAGGGATCGAGCAGGCCAAGCAGACCATGGAAGAAGCCATGAAGTCCGGCAACGTCAAGGACATTATCGCCAAACTGACCGGCGCAGGCGCTCAGCAATAGGGAGCCGCCACCGTATGGGCAAATCTCTCCCTGTCGTCAACGCCCCGCAACGGGAAGGGCTCGACGCTCGCGTCACCGGGTTTACTTCTCCGGGTCCCGGCGACGGCCGGACCGTCGATGATTTCAAGCCCTACCTCGTCGCCCTGAACCTGACCAAACGCTGCAACCTCAAGTGCGATCACTGTTACCTGGACGCAACCACCAAGGCCGGCGGGGGATCCGACGAGCTTTCGACCGAGGAATGTTACCGGCTGATCGACCAGATCGCCGAGGTCAATAAAGGCTGCCTGCTGGTCATCACCGGGGGCGAACCCCTGGTCAGGCCGGACATCCTGGACATCGCCCGCCACGCCGTGGCCCAGGGGTTCATGGTCGTCTTCGGCACCAACGGCATGCTGATCAACGATCGCCTGGCCCGGGAACTCGTGGAGATCGGCGTCATGGGCATGGGCATCAGCATCGACTCCCTGGACGCGGCCAAACATGATGCATTTCGCGGCATACCCGGGGCCTGGGAGGCGGCGGTGGCGGGCATCGAAGCCTGCAAACGAAACGGCCTGCAATTCCAGGTGCATTTCAGTGCCCAACCCATGAACTACAAGGAACTGCCGGACGTGATCGACTGGGCCCACGGCCTGGGCGCGCGCGTGCTGAACGTCTTCTTCATGGTCTGCACGGGACGCGGCGAGGAACTGACCGACATCACCCCCGAACAGTACGAGGAGGTCCTGGCCTTCCTGGTGGAGAGCCAGGACCGGTACTCAGACATGCTGGTACGAGCGCGGTGCGCCCCGCACTTCAAACGCCTCGCCTATGAAAAAGACCCCGACTCCCCGATTACCAAGGCGCAGGGATACATGGGCGGGGGCTGTCTGGCCGGGACGAATTACGCGCGAGTCACGCCCAACGGCGACCTGACCCCCTGTCCCTACATGCCCCTGTCAGCCGGCAACATCCGGACCACGAGTTTCGTGGACCTGTGGGAAAAGTCGGACATCTTCGACTCGTTCCGGTACCCGCACCTGAAGGGCAAATGCGGCGACTGCGAATACAGCGAGATCTGCGGCGGCTGCCGGGCGCGTCCCTACGTGGATCACGGGGACTGGATGGACGAGGACGAGTGGTGCCTGTACACGCCCAAGGGCGGGGAAAAAATCCAAGTCGCGTTCAATGTACCGGAGGACGTCGAGGTGGAATGGGACGAAGCCGCGCAAGCGCGGTTGAGCCGAATCCCCTACTTCCTGCGCGCCATGGTGAAAAAAGGCACCGAACGGCACGCCCGCGAGCACAACGTCCCGCGCATCACCGTCGAGTTAATGGAAGAGCTTCGCCAAAAACGCTTCGGTAACGAAAAGCCGGTGTTCAAATTCTGATGAATGCCCTCCTCGCAACGCTCTCCGATCTCAACAAAATCATTCCCATTGTCAATCATTGGCTGCACCTGCTCTCGGCCGTCGTGTGGATCGGCGGGCTCGCGTTCCTCGTCCTGGCGGTGACACCGGGGCTCCAATCGTCCGTGCCCAGGGAATACATCAAACCCATCTGCGATACGTTCTACAAGCAGTATCGCAAGGTCGTGGGCATGCTGCTGGTGGTGATCCTCTTTACGGGCGGCATCAACCTGCATTACGTGGGCGAAGCCATGGAAATGCAGACCGGCTTCGGCCTGTCCAACAACGCCAAGTACCTGACGGTCTTCTTCATCAAGCTCACCCTGGTGCTCGGCATCCTGACCCTGTACCTGTACACCGTCATCTTCCGCATCGAACCCACGGGCGACGAAGACGAACAGGAAAAAGAAGAACAGATCGTCGAACCCATCCCCTTCCAAAAAGCCGGCCTCTGGATGGGCATCTTCATCATCCTCTGCGCCGCCGCCATGAAACATTTGCATATATAGTAAATTCCCCTCCTTTGTAAGGAGGGGCGAGGGGAGGTAGAGCGCCGTTGCTTTCCCCCTCGCCCCCTGGG
>JAPPLK010000004.1 GCA_028819435.1 Nitrospira sp. | reverse complement strand
TGATCCTGCCAGAAAACTCCACTTATCACATGTCTCAAATCAGGGGAAGCTTACGCTTTCATTCGAGGGTTGTGGCTATTTCGCTGTGCTTCTGATGATGATCTGGAGTACTTCAAGAAAGAAGACGATTTAAAGAAGAAGTTTGGAGATCGGATCAAAGATATTGAAAAGCTTAGTGGCGACGATGAAAAGATCCTGTCTACGATAAAAAGGAGTGCATGGTCTGCCATGTGCAGCTATACACACACCGGGATGTCTCAACTGGACCGATATAACTCATCTCAAGCAATTGAAGCAAACCTTCAAGAAGACGAAGTCATAGAAGCCCTCAACTTTGCAAACGTCTTTGGTCTGTTATCAGCACTCTGGATGGTTCCGATTTCAGGGAATGATGGCCTCGTGAACGTTCTTCGAGAAAAGATAGATGAGTATAATGAGTATTCTGAGCAAATCTTCCTCAGTTCGAATCCGGATTCAAGTTCGACGATAGATTGTTTGCGGCTTCCCGGTTCTGTACGACAACGAGTCCATCTGGAATCAAGAGCTAATAGTGCTATACACTGCTCACATGAGCACGCCCAAGCTCCAACATTACAACCCTCAAATGATATTAAGGCGATTCACCGACGATGAAGGATGGCTTTATTGTTGTAAGCGCCAAGAGTCGGGGAGACCCATTTGGAAAAGCAAACCCGAAAAAGTCTTCGCTGAAAATCATCTCTATACCGTACTCAACAACGACGGAAAACCCGATGTGTCTATCGAAAAGGATTTCAGCATCCTTGAAGGAGAAGTTTCTGTAGTAATTGACAAAATTATCGAGGCAGCCCTAAAAGGCGAGACGCCTTGCCTGGATGCCGACGAAAAGGACATCTTGTTACGGTATCTCTGCCGTCAGCGGCGGCGTACCCCAGATGGTGCTCGTGCTATTGTCGAAAAGCATATGGACCAACAAATTGACAAATTTCCAGCATTCTATGAGGCGTACGTAGGGCGGCCTTGCACTCCAGATGAACTCGCCCAGATCAACGATTCTGCGGATCATGAAAGGTATAGAAAGAATGCCTTTTCTCGTTTCTCCAGTTTTGAGCCGAGGGCAGATGTATTGGAGATGCTTCGAAATACCTCGATCATGACCGCAGTGATTCAAACTCCAAAAAAGAATTTTATCTGTGGAAGTCGCCCAATTGATCGTTTTGACGATTGGTTCACCGTGAGCAGTAAGGTAGCCATCAAGCTGACCCCTCCACGCGGCACCGATAACTTAGTTGTTCTCGATAACACTTCCACTTCGGCAATTCGCCAGATCAATGAGGGCATTGTCGAGCGAAGTACTCTTTTTGCTGGACCATCTCAGGAGTTAATCGAGTCGTTGGCTTGTCCCCAATAAAAGTCTTGCCACAGTCGTCCGTTTTTTCATCGTCAACTTATTGGCCAGACTTGGCCTTCCTCTCCCAATTTAAGTTCAGGAAGCTATCTTGCAGGAAACGCGAAACGTCAGGCCGGGATGGGTCGTGTCGTTTCGCTGCCCCGAATTGCGTCCCCGAACTGAATTATATCGAATTCGTTTTACGTTCTTGACAAATCAGGCAGTCACATGTCGGGGTCGAAAAGTGCCGAACGCCTACTACTGTCTGGTTGCGTCTGTCAGCACGCTCGAATACGCGTGCGAATAAATCGACTTCGCCATTTTCCAGATAACGTCGAATAGCATAGCAACATAAATCCGCGATCTGAACCAATCGCGTCAACTCACTATCTACGAATAGCGGAGTTTCTATGATCCGCTCTATGCTGGTCCACAATGTACCTTTCTTATGAAACTCTCTCATCAAATTTGTATGTTTACGCGCGATGGTCTTATTGTTATCGTGGACAATGAGTCCATAGTTTCGTTGCCCCTGCGTGGTATCCGTCGACTGTAAATACCGTTCAAACCGGGACACGACTTGTTCAAATGCCTGCTCATCGACGGAGGCATTCGTTCGCAATGGATCAAAATGCGTCTTATCAATGCATTCAGCAAATAAGCGGGCAAACCCCCAATGAGATACTTTCTGCGCAATCTCGAATATAAGCTTTTGGCGTTCGGCTAGCGTCAAATGCACATAGTCGGCCGTATGATCATAATTTTTTCTGCTCTGCCTATACGTTTTATGCGCCTGCTTTCGTTGAAGATCGAGCAAATAGGTATTTCTGTATCGGACAACGGCAGATTTTCTATCGCTGTAATTTAGTTGATCAAAATCTGGAATGCGGGACTGTTCGAGATATTTCCGCATGAGCCAAGCCGTATGAAGCTCTGAATTCGCAAGGTTATAGCGGTTCATAACCGCAGAGATATCACGGTCGGCATCCCTCCAGTGCCAGATTGGTATGGAAAGGCCTGCGAGAACAAAATGGGAAGTATTGCCGGGTATATTCGATGTCCCTGATTCATCAATGTAGCAAAGGTACATGGTTTGTTTTCCTGATTTTGGACAAAAAAAAGCGACTGGGCTTTTGGGGCTTTCGCCCCAAAACGAGACGCTTGGCGACTCATCCCAGACGCTATGGATAGAAAATAGAGGAAAATTTTGTAGAATGCAAGTCCTTGCAAGACCATAGGAAAAGAAGAAACCTTACCCCTTTCACCTTCCCCTTTTTCACATCCTCACATTTGGGTTGAAGAGACATGCGTGAAGGCGCACGTATTCAGTGATGCTGCTGTGCGCTCGCGGGGTGACCGCGTTTGTAGCCCACTAACAGCATCGTCAAGCCAAGAAGAATCATGGGAATACTCAAGAGTTGTCCCATGGTCAGGGTGCCCAGCACGAATCCCAGGTGGGCGTCCGGTTCTCGAAACAATTCCACGAAGCTGCGGGAGATGCCGTAGCCGGCAATAAAGCTCCAGAAGACCGTACCGGGGGGCGTGGCCTTCCTTCCCAGGAACCAGAGGATTCCGAACAGGACCACCCCTTCCAGTGCCGCCTCGTAGAGTTGCGAAGGATGGCGACAGGCTGACCCGCCCCTCGGGAACACCATGCACCAGGAAACGTCCGTGGGCCGTCCGTATAACTCTCCGTTGATAAAATTCCCCAAGCGCCCCAAGCCCAACCCGATCGGCGCAGCCTGTGCCGCCAGATCCGCAATCGTGGACGGGGCGAATCCTTTTTTATAACAGAAGAGCCAGAGCGCGAGACACACCCCGAGCAATCCGCCGTGGAAGGACATCCCGCCTTCCCACACGAACAGAATTTTCAGGGGGTTCTCCAGGTAGTACGCCGTATTGTAAAAGAGGGTATAGCCCAACCGTCCGCCCAGAAACACGCCAAACGCGGCAAACACGATCAGGTCGGACAACTGATTCGCGTGTAATGGGACGTTTCGGCCGGCGGCGCGATGCTTGATCAGAAAGTACGCCGCCAGCAGGCCCAGCAGGTACATCAGCCCGTACCAACGAAATTGCAGCGGTCCCAATCGAAAGAAGACCGGATCGATCTCGGGGAAGGAGAGGGACGCCCACAACGGAGGGATGAAAGTGTTCAACACGGATATCCAGTCGAAAGGATCGCCCTGACCACGGATTGGACCAAGTGGGACCCCATCCTAGGGAGGCATGGCCGGTTTTTCAAGGGACGGCAGACGAAGCGAGCATTTGCCTCAGTGGTTGGTGACGGGGTAGAGTTTGCGGGACCCACGGTGCGACTGTAAACGCCTGTCCTGAGCTTGTTGAAGGGAAGGAGCAAAAATGAGCGACGAATCTCCAAGACACGAGAGTCCGGGAAACGCGGCGGCCCAGGATGCCGTGTTGCCCGGCGTGAAGCACGTGATCGCGGTGGCGAGTGGCAAAGGCGGAGTGGGGAAATCCACGGTTTCCGCCAATTTGTCCGTGGCATTGGCGCAGACCGGCGCCAAAGTCGGCCTGATGGATGCGGATATTTATGGCCCGAACATTCCCATGATGATGGGCGTGCCGGAGCCACCGGAGAAAGAGGGCGACAAAATCAAGCCGGCCGAAGCGCATGGCGTCAAGGTCATGTCCATGGGATTCTTTGTGCCGGAAGAGACCGCCATCGTGTGGCGGGGTCCCATGGTGCATACGGCCATCCAGCAGTTTTTTCGTGACGTGCTGTGGGGAGAGTTGGACTACCTGCTGGTGGACTTGCCGCCCGGGACGGGCGATGCCCAGCTCAGTCTCTCGCAAATCGTTCCCTTGACCGGCGTTGTCACGGTGACGACCCCGCAGGAAGTGGCATTGTACGACGTGCGCAAGGGCCTGATGATGTTCAAGAAAGTCAACGTGCCCCTCCTGGGCGTAATTGAGAACATGAGTTTCTTCGTCTGCGGGCGTTGCGGAGAACGGACGGAGATCTTTTCTTTTGCGGGCGGGGAGCGCGCGGCGCAGAAATTTGAAATTCCCTTCCTGGGTCGCATCCCCTTGGACCCTGTAATCCGCGAGGGCGGAGACACGGGCAAGCCGATTGTCGCGGCGGACCCGAAGTCTCCGCTCACCCTGGCGTTCCAAGGGGTAGCAGGAGCGTTGCAAACCCGCGTGGAGGAACTGACTCGTGAAGCAACAGGAGCAACCCTGAGCGAGATGGTCAATAAATTGAAAGAACCCATGACATAACGGAAGACGCAGGTTCAATTCCCCTCTCCCCTGGTGGGAGAGGGTAGGGTGAGGGGGGAAAGAGCCTGCTTGGTAGCTCTAATCGGTGGAGGACCCCGATGGCAGAAATGGTCAAAGTGGCGAATACGGATGAGGTGAAAACCGGAGAAGGCATCGTCGCCGAAGTCGAGGGCAAGGAAATTGCCGTCTTCAACGTAGACGGCACGTTTTATGCCATCGACAATACCTGTGTGCATCGTGCAGGGCCGTTGGGCGAAGGTGAATTGATCGGCGAAGTGGTCACCTGTCCCTGGCACGGTTGGGAATACAACGTGAAGACCGGGGCCTGTGTCACGAATCCGTCCGCCTGCGTGGCCAGTTTCCCCGTGGTGGTGGAAGGGAACGAAGTCAAGGTCGATCTGGAACCGTCTGCACCGGGTTGAGTTCCCATCACTCCCCCCTTGAGGGGGAGTCGGGGAGCCAAGGGCGTAGCCCGTAGGCGAATCGGTGGAGGGTATTTCCATCGACAGCAGGCATGCCCATAATCGAGCAAGACCATGAAAAGCAAAATGATCAACAAAACGTCCAGGCTCAGTCAGCGGGAACCCATCCGGTTGCAGCGCCGTCCTCCCAGCCTGGTGAACCTGGATATGACGAAGCACGTTGGTCGGAAGGCGTACGAAGCCAAACTCGCCAAGCTTCAGGTTCACTTGAAGGAACTCTCCCTGGCCTACCAGTCCCAGAGACGACGTGGCGTGATCGTGTTGGAAGGATGGGACGCCGCGGGCAAGGGCGGCCTCATTCGGCGGATACACTGGCCGCTCGACCCGCGCGGGTTGAAAGTCTGGCCGATCTCCGCACCAACCCAGGAGGAATTGGACCACCACTACCTGTACCGCTTCTGGGCACGTATGCCAAGGTCCGGGCTGCTCGTGGTGTTCGACCGGTCCTGGTATGGCCGGGTGCTGGTGGAACGGGTCGAAGGCTACGCCACGCAGACCGAATGGCAGCGTGCGTATGCGGAAATCAATGAATTCGAGCGTATGCTCGACGACGACGGCGTCCGTCTCATCAAGATCTTCCTGCACATCACACCCGAAGAGCAACTCGCGCGGTTCCGTGGGCGTTTCAACGACCCGCTCAAACGCTGGAAGCTTTCAGCGGAAGACTTCCGCAACCGGGCCCGCTGGGCTGAATATGAGGTGGCGATTGAAGAGATGTTCCAAAAGACCTCGACCATCCGGCGTCCGTGGACCGTGATCCCGGCTAACAGCAAGCATTACGCTCGGCTTGCCGCCATCGAAGCCATCATCAAAGGGTTGGCGGAGGGAGTGGACGTAGTCCAGCCCAGACTCGACCCCACGTTCGAGCAGAGAGCCCGCAAGATCCTCGGTATCGATCAACCCTCCGGCCGAAAACCACGTTAGCGTCGCCCTCACGTCGGTCGAGTCGTGACGCACGTTCGCGTTCGAGGGCGCAGGCCCGATCAGGGTCGCGTCATCCGACGCGGTGCCCAGGCCACGGCATCGAAATCATCGCCGAAGCCATTAACGCATTTCTTTTGCCAACTGCCTCAGATTGGTCACCCGAACACGTTCGGCAAGAGGGTAGGTCGTGTCCCCCGGGCAAACGTTGTCTTTCCGCATTGGTGTGGTCCCAGTATCCCCACCATGGGATGACTTCGAAAACATTCTCCAATTCGCTGCAGAAACATGGTCCGCTTCATCCGATCAACCCTGAAAATTTAAAATTGCATTTTAAATTTTCAGGGTTTCCGATAGTTTGTCTGACTCCCGGTCAACCTGCTCGGATGATGGCGAATCGACGTATAAAACAATCCCGGTCGTGGGTCGTGATTCCGGCCAACTGCAAGCCGTACGCCAAGCTAGCCGCGGTCAGCGCCATCGTCAAACGGCTGTCGGATGGCGTGGACCTGTCCCAGTCCAGGGAGAGGGAGTTTGGGACAATTCATCACTCCACACCTTTCAATTTCCCCGTTACGAATTTGTGGAGTGTGCTGGAGATGAGGGTTTGGTAGGGCATCCCTTCCTTTGCCGCCTTCTTTTGCAGGCCGGTCAAATCGCGTGACGAGATTCGGATGTTGATTCGCTTGTCCTTCTGAAGGAAATCGTGAGCAGCTTCTTCCAATTGGCGTTTTTCCTGATTGAAATTGGTGAGGCTTGCGAATTCTCCGCGTTCAAAATCCTGGAGGATCTTCACTTCTTCTTCGTCTAATTTGAGGGAGTTTTTCATCGGAGGTACTCCTTTGTCGCTTTCCTGCTCGGGATGATGGTTTTGAGAAACCGTGTTTCTTTCTGCTTCACGTATGGGACCAAATGCACGTACCCTTCTACGTTCAGCACGATGATCCTCTGATTCGGATAGCGTGATTCATTGGGGTGTCTGATAATATCCAGGACGTCACCATTCTGAATGTGAAAGACAACGTCTTCAAAATTAATGCCTCGTGTCTTTTCAAGAACCGCATTCTTCTCCTCGTCCCAGTCAAATTCATGCATGAATGCAACCGTCTCATGTTGTGTGCCTTTTGTCAACGCACTATTTTAAAACGGTGCCCGGTACCGGTTTTTTCCCGTCCGGGTGTGAGAGAGTAAGGGAAAACAAAAGACACTGGATCCCCGATTAAAAATGTCGGGGATGACAGGGGGGGAGGATGACCGAAGGAGGCAGTGAAATTGTCAACGCCTGTCTTGACCCTTCGACTTCAGGCGCGGGGCACCTTACGCTCAGGATGCGCGGATTATCCTCACCCGTTCGTCCTGAGCGTAGCCCCTGTAGGGGCGAAGTCGAAGGAAGCGTAGCGACAGCGAAGGCGAAGGGAATGAGTGAGCACAGGCAGTCTCTGGCGCGGCGGCTTTCTTGAAGATACGGCCCCTGTCCTTCATAATGACGGGAGGGTTGTGTGAAGGGCGGGCGCAGGCAGGAAAAGACGAGACCCCTCACCCCAGCCCTCTCCCTCAAGGGGAGAGGGGAGTTGTGAGGCGAAGTGGTCGATAAATGGCTGAATGCATACAAATGAACAAGGGACACGCGAGGCCGGGCAGGCTGCCGGGGTGGTTTAAGGTCAGGATTGAGGTGGGGCCGCATTATCGGCGCATTCAGTCGTTGGTCCGGGACAAGCAGCTTCATACGATTTGCGAGGAGTCGCGTTGTCCGAACAAATGGGAGTGCTGGAATAACCGGACGGCGACGTTTTTGCTGTTGGGCGACGTGTGCACGCGGCGGTGCCATTATTGTTCGGTGACCACGGGGCGACCAGGCAATGTGGATTGGGAGGAGCCGGAACGGGTGGCCGAGGCCGTTTGCACGTTGGACTTGCGGCACGCGGTGCTCACGTCCGTGAATCGCGACGAACTGGATGATGGGGGCGCCTCCATTTTTGCGGCGACCATTCATGCTATCCGGCGATTGTTGCCTGCCTGTACCGTGGAAGTGCTGGTGCCGGATTTTCAAGGCAAGCCGGAGCCGGTCAATGCCGTGCTGGAGGCGGCCCCGGACGTTTTTGGGCATAATATCGAAACCGTTTCTCGGTTGTTTCCGGCCGTCAGACCGCAGGGCAATTATCACCGTTCCTTGCAGGTGCTGCGTTGGGCCAAGGAACGGGGAGCGTGTACGAAATCCGGCGTCATGGTCGGGATGGGCGAGACCAACGAGGAACTGCTGTCGGTCCTGCGCGACCTTCGCGCAGCCGGTTGTGAGATCGTGTCGATCGGCCAGTACTTGCAGCCGACCAGGGACCATCTTGCAGTACACCGGTATTACGAGCCCGGGGAATTCGAGGAGTTCAAACAACACGGAATGGCCTTGGGCTTCCGGCACGTGGAATCGGGTCCTTTGGTGCGCAGTTCGTATCATGCTGAGCAACAAACACGCCGGGTTCTTTTATAATGGAGCAACGATTCCAAGCTGGTATGCTAGTCGTAGCGGTTCCGTCTCTACCTCCCCTAGCCCCTTCTTACAAAGGAGGGGAACTAGGAATGGATAACCGTCTTTTTCTCCCCGTCGCCTGCCCTGAGATTGTCGAAGGGTAAGGGGAGGTCAGGTGGGGTGTAGGGGCGACCGGCCGGTCGCCCTTACCAGAGAAACCCTCTACCTTTCCTTGTAAAGGAGGGGCAGGAAAAGTGCCCCCCCTCACCCCGGCCCTCTCCCTCAAGGGGAGAGGGGGTGGGGGATAAGGATCTTTCAGGCCCATGCGCGTGAAACGTTGGCTTCTTCTTGCTCCGCTTCTGCTGACGATCCTGTTGTTGCAGTCCTACTTTTGGGTGCCGACGTATGAGAAACAGGCGACGGGGAATCCGGCGCGCTTGGTGACGTATATCGAAGCCTCATCCGGTGATGCGAAGATTCTCAATCCGATTTTGAATGCGGATACGGCCAGTTCAGGCATCGTCGGCCTCACGTTTGAGGGGCTCCTGGACCTGGACGAAAACCTGAACTTCCGGGGTCGGCTGGCCACCGACTGGACGATCTCCGAAAAAGCATACCTGTTCGCCAGCCCATCCAACCGGTTGCCCGACGGCGCCGAGGTCACGGGAACAAGAGTGGCCGAACGGATTCGAGCCGCGCTGCAAGACGAAGCGTTTGCCGCATTGGCTGACAACGTCCGCTCCGTCGACGTGTTGCCTCCCGCGCGCCGGACGGAGACGCTCTCCGTTCAAGAGCAGGACGCGGACGGCAACCCCACGCGCGGGGAAGTGGAAGTGACGTTCGACGTTCCCGAACGGGTGGCGTTTTCCTTGCACCGGGTGGACCAGGACTTATTCCAGCGGCTGCTTCCGGTCATCGGCGACCGCTACCTCGAAAATTTTCCGTATGAACGGTACCTCACCTTCGCGGAGGAAGTTTCTCCGGAGATCAAGGCCCAGGTGTTCGCGCAATTGCCGGAACTGTTCCCCGTGGCCGAGCACAATCCCATCATCGACTTTAACCTCCGCAAGGGCGTCCGGTTCCACGATGGCCATGAGTTTGACGCCGGCGACGTGAAGTTTACGTATGACGCCATCATGAATCCCAGGAACCTGTCCCCCCGCACGTCGGATTTCGAACCGATCAAGGCGGTTGAGATAATCGACGCACGGACGGTGCGCGTGGTGTACAAGCGGCTGTTCTCCCCGGCGATCAACGCCTGGACCATGGGCATCCTCCCCGAACACCTGCTCAACGCCGAGGCCATGCAACGGGAGATGGACGACCGCGGCCTCTCCGATGCCGCCAGGAAAGCGTTCGGCATGCGCGACAGTCAATTCAACCGTAGCCCGATTGGGAGCGGGCGTTTCCGTTTCGTCGAGTGGCACAGTGATGAATATATTCATCTTCGGCGCAATGACGACTATTGGGAAGGCCCCCCGGAATACCAGGACTATTACATGCGGATCGTGCCCGACCTGTTGACGCAGGAAATGGAATTCCGGTCCGGTGCGGTGGATTACTACGGGACGCAACCGCACCAGGTTGCCCGGTACAAGGAAGACGACACGTACCAGTCGTTTTCGAGCTTGGGCTTCGGTTATTCCTACATTGGCTACAACAATCGCCGCCCGTTGTTTGCCGACCCGGAGGTGCGCCGGGCGCTGGGTCTGGCGATCAACGTCGAAGATTTTCTGCGGTACCTGTTGTACGGCGAAGGGGAACACATTACCGGCCCCTATCCCCCCAACACCCAGTGGTACGACCAGACCGTGGAGCCCTTGCCCTATGATTCCGATGCCGCGCGGACCTTGCTGGAATCCAAAGGCTGGCGTCTCAACGCCGACGGCTGGCTCGAAAAGGACGGCACGGTGTTCGAGTTCAACCTGATCACGAACAGCGGCAACCCCATTCGCAAGAACATCATGACGATTGCGCAGAACGCCTGGAAGAAAATCGGGGTGAAATGTAACACGCAATATTTTGAATGGGCCGTGTTCCTGAAGGATTTCGTCAACACAGGGGATTTCGACGCCGTGGTGCTGGGGTGGAGCATGGGGGTGGATCCCGATTTGTATCAACTGTGGCATTCGAGTCAGGCCGGACCCCAGCAATTGAATTTTATCGGGTATAACAACCCCTTGGCCGACGACCTGATCGTTCGTATCCGGCAGGAATACGATCAGGACGTGCAGCGGGAATTGACCCACCGCTTGCATCGACTGATTGCCGAGGAGCAGCCGTATACGTTTCTCTACGCGCCGTTGGGTACGCGGGTGTTGGATAAAAAGATCGTGCTGGTCCACAGGAACGAAGACGGGTCGGAACGGTATGAAAAGATTTATCCCATTCCGAGCGGCGACATTACGTTTCACTTTCATCAATGGCGAAAGCTCGAGTTCACGCCGTCGTTATGAGGAATTGTCATCCTTGTATATGTTCAGTAGTTGTAGCTTGTCCCCCTCACCCCAGCCCTCTCCCACCAGGGGCGAGGGGGTTGAGAAGTGGAATTTTCAGGTTGGCTCTTTCTCCCTATTTCCCGCTTAATGCAGGAAATGGGCGAGGGGGTGGATGAAATTTCCTCTCCCTTGATGGGAGAGGAGTAAGGTGAGGGTGGAATGGGGGGCGGGAGATCCGGTTGAAAGGGTAATCGCGGATGCAGGCCTTTATTCTTCGCAACGTGCTTCAACGGCTGGTGCTGGTGTTTATCGTCTCCATCCTCGCGCATTCGGTGATCCACCTGGCTCCCGGAGAACCCAGCGAGGTCGATCCGGCGAATCCCCGGATGAAGCCCGAAGACGTTGCCAAGATCCGCGAGGCGTTCCACCTCGACGCGCCCTTGTACATGCAGTATGCCTATTGGGTCCGTGACCTTGCATCCGGCGAACTGAAGTCGTTCAAGGACAGCCAACCCGTCCTGGGAAAAATCTGGCGCCGGTTTCTGAATTCCCTGCCGCTCTTTATCTGTGCCACGTTGCTGGTGTGGACCCTGGCGTTTCCCACCGGCATTCAGGCGGCGATCCATCGCGGCGCGGTGTACGACCGCACGACCACCTTTGCGGCCTACACGCTTATTTCCGTCCCGGGCTTCTTCTTGTCCTATATCGTAATTCTCTGGGTCGTGGATTTGTTCGGCGTGCCCGTGATCGGCCTGAAAACCTTCGGGATGGACGCGGCGCCCCCGCTCTTTCAAACGATGGACCGGGTCTGGCACCTGGTGATTCCGTCCCTCATGTCCGCCTTGGGCGGGATGGCGATTCTCTCCCGGTACGTGCGCTCCCAGATGCTGGAAGTCGTAGGGCAGGATTACGTGCGCACGGCGAGGGCGAAAGGCGCGGAAGAGACCGTCGTGATCTACCGGCACGCGCTGCGCAACGCGCTGTTGCCGTTTGTGACCATGTTCGGATTCTTGTTGCCGGGACTCATCGGCGGCTCGGTCATTTTTGAGCAGATTTTCGCGTGGCCCGGATTGGGCCGGTTGGGTTACGAAGCCATTCTCGCGCGAGATTTTCCGGTGATCCTGACCTTGAACTTTATTGCCGCGGTGTTGACGTTGGCAGGAACCCTGCTCTCGGACATCCTGTACGCCGTCGTGGACCCGCGAATCAGAACGGGGTTACAAGGGGATGGGTGATTGATGTTTTCCCCCTCACCCCAGCCCTCTCCCGCCGAGGGAGAGGGAGTGGATGAAATTTCCTCTCCCTTGATGGGAGAGGATAAAGGTGAGGGTGGTCAGGAATGAGGAATTCGTGGAAGAGCCTGTCCTGAGCGAAGCGAAGGATCTGACTGACGATCCGAAACAGCCCGGCGAGGAACTGCCGCCGTCGGAAACGCCGTGGCAGGAATCCTTGCGGTTGTTTCGTAAGGACCGGCTGGCGGTGGTGGGGGCCTACGTCCTGGTGGTGCTCCTGTTCGCGGCCGTGTTCGGGAAGGTCCTGACCGAATGGGTGGTGGTATTCGATCCCGAAGTCGTGCGCCTGCCGGAAAAATTTCTGCCGCCGTTGACGTTCTCGTCCCCGGACGAAGTCCCGGCCCATGACCGGCCGTTTGCCGGTATCTATCTGTTGGGCACGGATGAGTTGGGCCGCGACGTGTTCGCGCGCATGCTCCAGGGGTCCTTCGTGTCGTTGTCCATCGGCTTTATCGCCGTGGGCATTTCCCTGGCGATCGGGATCCTGCTGGGCGGACTGTCCGGGTTTTACGGCAACGTCAGGTTCGGCGTGGTGACGGTTGATACCCTCATCATGCGGTTTACCGACGTGATGTTGTGTTTCCCGACTTTTTTCCTGATCCTCACGGTGGTTGCCCTGCTTCCGCCCAGCATCTATAACATCATGATCGTCATCGGGCTGACCAGTTGGATGGGGACCGCCCGGTTCGTCCGCGCCGAATTTCTCGCGTTGCGCAAACAGGATTTCGTGGTGGCCGCCACGTCGGTCGGGGCCAGGGACCGGCGCGTGATTTTTACGCACATGGTGCCCAATGCCATCGCGCCCGTGCTGGTTTCGGCCACCATCGGCGTGGCCACGGCCATCCTGACGGAGTCGGGCTTGAGTTTTCTCGGGTTCGGCGTGCAGCCGCCCTATGCCACGTGGGGCAATATCCTGGCCGACGGCAAGGGGTTCATCTTCGACGCGCCCTGGCTCTTTTTCATTCCGGGCATGGCGATCCTAGTGGTGGTGCTGGCGTTCAACCTGGTTGGAGAAGGCCTGCGTGAAGCCCTCAATCCCAAACTGCGGAGACGTTGACCCGTGAACGCGGCATCCCCTCTCCTGGAAGTTTCGCATCTCTCCACGTCCTTCTTTTCGGACCAGGGAGAAATTCGCGCGGTCGAGGACGTCAGCTTCTCGGTGCAGCCGGGACAAACCGTGGCGCTCGTCGGAGAGTCGGGGTGCGGGAAATCCGTGACGGCCCTGTCCATCATGCAGTTGGTGGATTTTCCCGGAAAGGTGGTGGGCGGTCAGGTGGTGTTCAAAGGCTCCGATTTGCTGACCTTGCCCGACAAGGAGATTCGCCGGATACGCGGGAACCAGATCGGGATGGTGTTTCAGGAACCCATGACGTCGCTGAATCCGGTTTTTACCATCGGCGACCAGATCGGCGAGGTGTTGGACATTCATACGACCCTGACCAAACGTGAGATCCGGCAGGAGGTCATTCGCCTGCTGGAGAAAGTCCAGATCCCCGCGCCGGACCGGCGCATCGAGCAATACCCGCACGAAATGTCCGGTGGGATGAAACAACGGGTGATGATCGCCATGGCCCTGGCGTGCCGGCCCGACCTGCTCATCGCCGATGAGCCGACCACGGCGTTGGACGTGACGATCCAGGCTCAAATCCTGGAATTGCTGAAAGAACTGCAACGGGAGATGGGCATGGCGATCCTGTTGATCACGCATAACCTGGGCGTCGTGGCGCAGTTCGCGCAGGACGTTATCGTGATGTACGCCAGCCGGATCGTGGAACGTGCGAGCGTCCCTCAACTCTTTGCCGCGCCGTCCCATCCGTACACGCGGGCGCTGTTGCGTTCGTTACCCAAGCCCGGCGCGCGTGAGACCCGGCTCGAATCCATTCCGGGCACGGTTCCGTCGCCCCTGATGTATTGCCGGGGCTGCCACTTTTCCACCAGGTGCCCGGACGTGTTGGCCCGTTGTCCCGATGAGGAACCGCCGCTCGTTGAAGTCGAGCCGGGCCATGAATCCGTGTGCTGGTTACATCAATCCGGGAGTTCGTAAAGCCGTGGACGTGAAGCCACCTGATCCTTCGCTCGTTTCTTCGCTACGCTCAGGACAAGCAGGACAAGCTCCCCAAAACCCCTTGCTTGAGGTCACGAACCTCAAGAAATATTTCCCGGTCCGGAGCGGTCTCCTCTCGAACGTGTCCGCGTGGGTCAAGGCCGTGGACGACGTGACGTTCGACATCAAGTCCGGGGAGACCTTCGGGCTGGTTGGGGAATCCGGGTGCGGTAAAACCACCGTGGGCCGGACCGTGCTGCGGTTGCAGGAACCCACCGGCGGCGACGTGTTGTTCGAAGGCCAAAACCTGTTCGCCATGGACTCCAGGACGTTGCGGGCCACGCGCCGCCGTATGCAGATCGTGTTCCAGGACCCCTACAGCTCGCTGAATCCTCGCATGACCGTGGGCTCTATCGTGGGTGAGCCGCTCAAGGTCCATCACCTGGCCAAGGGCCGGGAGTTGACGGACCGGGTGTGTCAGCTTCTCGACCGCGTGGGCCTCAGGCCGGACCATTATCCGCGCTACCCGCATGAATTTTCCGGCGGGCAACGCCAGCGGATCGGCATTGCGCGCGCCCTGGCGTTGAACCCGAAGCTGATCGTGTGCGACGAGGCGGTCTCGGCCTTGGACGTGTCCATTCAGGCGCAGATCGTCAACCTCCTCAAGGACCTGCAAGCGGAGTTTCACTTATCCTACTTGTTCATCACGCATGATTTGAACGTGGTGCAGTACCTGGCCGACCGGATCGCCGTGATGTATCTGGGAAAACTCGCGGAAGTGGCGCCTGCCGAGACTTTATTTTCCGGCGCCAAACATCCCTATACCCAGGCCCTGCTGTCCGCCAACCCGTTGCCCGACCCCACGGTGAAACACGAACGCATCCTGCTGCCCGGCGACGTACCGACGCCGCTCAACCCACCCTCCGGCTGCCGCTTCCACACGCGTTGCCCGCACGTGATGGAGCAGTGCAAAACCACCGACCCGCCCCTGATCCAAATCGGCAAACCGGAGGCGGGTCACAACGTTTGGTGCCATTTGTATTCCGGTTAGCGATAAACGTATCGGATTACTTTCTGTCATACCTGTATGCGTTCACTAATTCCCTTCGACTTCGCTATCGCTACGCTCAGGACAAACTCAGGATGACAACTGGCGTGTGTTCTTGCGGATGGTGCTTCCTCAACCCATCGGCTGAAAGTGTCAACGAATTAGTGAACATCTACAATCTCTGCTCGGGGGGCCGGGCCATGCCTTCTGGCGCTGTATGCGCCTTTTTCTGGTGTATGTGTCGCCGCGCCATCCCTGCTCGGGGGCCGGGACATGCCTCATGGCGCTGTTTGGGTTGCCTCTCTTGGCCGCATGAGACGCGGCAGCTACAACTGCGGAGAAGCCGTTGAGATCTTCCTTCTTCTCCCTCGCCCGTTGTTCAGACCGGGGGCAAAGGGATACAGCTTGTAGGGGCAGGCCCCTGTGCCTGCCCTCCTTAAGGGACAACCACAGGGGGGTGTCTCTCCAGGATGACGGCCTCATCAGATACGCCTGACGCAGGAAGGGGGCTGGCGTAGGCGCGGACCGGCATGTCCGCCCTCCTTGCTACCGCGTTACCACTGGGCCAGGACTTCGACGCCGACGGTATGCACCGGGGCCGCCGCGTCGCGTTCCTGGCGGGTGGCGGCGAGATCCAGGGACAGGGCGAGGGCACTCGCGGCGTCCGGGGTGAGGCGCCAGCCGAGGCGGTAGTCCCGGATGCGGGGGGCCAGCCCGACCCCGAGGTGGGGGCTGCCGGTAAAGTGCCCGCCGAACACCGGGAACCCGTAGGCCGCCTCCAGGCCCCAGCGGCTGGGCGCGGCCTGCCCCGTGCGGTCCGCCAGGGGCGCGGCCGTAAACAGCGCGTCCAGCCCGCCCGTGGCCGGGCTGCCCACGTCCTGGCGCAGGCTCAGCATCGGTCCCCGGGGCGTAGCCGGGGTCGGATCAAAGGCCAACG
The DNA here is from genome assembly GCA_028819435.1 of Nitrospira sp. Lineage (GTDB taxonomy): Bacteria > Nitrospirota > Nitrospiria > Nitrospirales > UBA8639 > Bin75. Next base: position 6,004 of record JAPPLK010000004.1, on the reverse strand, counting down.
CCGCGGAGAAGCCCCGGTCCCGCAAATCGTCGTTTTCATGCGCCAGCAGGGTCCGGCCCGCCAGGTCCAGCGAAAGCCCCCAGGCCGGCTCCACCCAGGCCACGCCCCCGCCGATTTCCACCCCTAAGCCCGTCTCGGCATCGCCGCCGTCCTGGCGCGCGCCGAGTTCCAGTTTCGGCGTGAGGCTGGCCCCGGAGCGGGCGTCCGCCGGGGGCGTCCCGACCGCCATCCGCCAACTCCCGGCCAAGCCCAGCCGGAGCCGGGTCACCTGCGAGGCCGAAGCCGCCAGGTCCCGGGTCCGGTCCGAGGCCGTGCGCGTCCAGAACGCATCCGAGGTCACGGCCAAGTCCGGCCCGGCCGCGCCGGCCGTCGGGGGCAGCAAGGCGCCCCGCAGGCCCGCCGCGGCCATGGCCCAGGTGGTATCCGCCTCATAGCGCGCCCCCATGGTCTTGAGCGTCACGTCCCCCGCGCCATAGCCCCCGGCACCCCAGAGCTGGAGCCGCTCGGCGACCTCAAGCGCGGCATAAGGGATGGCCGCCGTCAGGGTCGTCTCCGTGTCCCCGGTGCCCGCGCGCACGGCCCCGTCACACACGGTCTGGTCCGGGAGGGGACAGGGGGGCGGCCCGCCCAGGGCGGCATAGGTGCCCGTGGCGCGACTGTGGGTCAGCGCCACGCCCAGGAGCCAGGGTCCCCGGGCATAATCCGCGCCCAGGAAGCCGGTCGTCACTGAGCCGTCCAGGGTGAGGGCCGTGCCGTCCCCGCGCTCAGCCCCGTCAAAATAGCCCTGCGCCGCCCGGCCCCAGAATCCGAAACTCCCGCCACCGGCATCCGGCTGGCTGGTGAGGGTAAAGCGGGAGCCCAGGAGCACCTGGCGCGGCGTCAACAGCCGGGGTGAGCCCTGGAGCGCCCCGCGGCGGGGATCGTCGGCCAAGGGGCCGATAGGCTCGAATGAGCCGGGCTGGGTGCCGAAGCTCTGCGCGACCCCGGCCAGCACCTGCGTCAGGAGCTCCGTCGGAGTGGCGGCGCGGCCCTCCGCCGGCTCGACCTGGAACGTCTGCCCGGCCAGCGTGCCCTGGAGCCCCGGGGTGCGGGGGGCCGTCAGGCGCCCGGTCAGGCCCGTCAGGGTCTGTTGGGCCAGGGTGCGCCCGAAGCGCGCCAGGAAGGCCGCCGGGATCGGCCCGTCGTTCGTGATGGTGAACCGGATCTCGTTGCTGGCATCGATGTTGCCATCCGGCCTCGGATCCCGCTGACTGATGTGAAGTCTGATGATCTCCTCTCCCTCATCATGACTGTCGGTCTTGACTTTCAGATAGAACCTCTGGAAACGGTCCTTTGTCCAGATCGGTTTCGAGCACCCGTTGTTACCCCACGCATAGCCAGACATGTATTTCTCCATGTTGGGATACCTTTGGATCATGTCATATTCATCCCCTTTGATGATGGTGTAATCGTGGTAGTAGCTGGCCGTTGTTTGTGCCACGTTCGCACAGAACGCGAATCCGGAGAAGGCCGACGGCTCCGGGAAGAGCTCCATCTCGAAGGGGAGATACGCGTATCCTGAGTCAGGCTCGGCGATGGTCGTCTCCTCCGCCCTCAGGATGAAGGACCGTGTCGTGTCGCTGGACGGGACTTGGTGGAAAAGTGCAGTTGTTACTTTTCCTGTTTTTACGAGCCATCCACCGGATAGGTTGGATTGTGTACCTTCTGTCTGAAGCTCAAAGAGTGGTATGGATGAGACACCCATATCGATCCTGGCCTTTTCGAGTTGTGTATCATAGACCCACGAAGGATCATCTGGTTTGAACCGGGACACGAAGTTGAGGCACACCATTACGTCGATCTCTCGGTTACAGAGCGAACTCCGCTTTCCCTCATCAAGCTGTTCTTGAGTTAGGTTTCTACCTTCGATACGGACAATGTATCCATCATCTATTTTTCTAAGCGAAACGTTCTCTTGTCCCTTGAATGGGGTCAGTTCGTATTTTCCCGGCGCTATGGCCGTGCCACCGAGAGGGCCGGACTCGTGAGAGACCTTGAGGGGAATCTCGATCCACTCCCTTTCTATGAGATGCCTTGACTGATTAGGATCGAGAGATCCGCTGGTTTCTTCCAAGCTAACAATTATGTCAGGTTCCGGTCCTTCCTTCCGGTTGTCCATGAAGCTTCCTTTTTTGCTACTTATGGTCAAATGCACGCCCGTGGCATCCTCATCCAGGATCTCGATATTCAGGGATGTAAAGCTGGGATAGACTGGAACGAGCACATTCGCTACACTTTTAAGGCGCATTTGGACTTTGCCGTCAGGTTCATCCCTATGTACCGCTGAAGGCAAGGGAAGGCCGTCGCCGTCATGGTCGTTGTAGGTCACGATGCCTTCAAGCGATACCGTAAGGGTCTGGGACACGGCACGTTTCAACTCGACCCCGGTGACAGTGACATCCTTGACACCTGTTCCGATGAAGCGGTACCCGTAAAGATTCTGGAGACTGAACGTCAGGTCTCCTGAATAGTCAAGGTCCGACAGAAGGTCGATCTCAACATCCAGGTTCGTGACTTGCGCACCATCGACGGTCTTCGTCGTGATGGTCGTCTCCGGGATCCTGAGGACGAGACCATCCTCAACACCGTCCTTGAAACTTACCTCGATATTCGCGACGCAGTCCGACTCGTCGATATCCGGCGTGGCCGGATCGTCAACGGGCGCGATCGTCGATTCATCGATTCCTGTCGTTGCGGGGTCATCCTCCGGATGGCATCTTGCGTTCCGGGCTGTATCGGCCAGGATCTTTGCCGCAAGGAGATTCGGTGGATTGGGATCGACCTCATCGTCAAGGATGGTCACCGTCGTGACGATAGGCGTCCCCTCACCAACACCTGGTGGCAGGTCTTGCAGCGTGACGGTGAAGGTCTCGCTTCCTTCATAAACGTCGTCATTCACGATCAATATTTCGGAGCTTTCCCGCTGATTGGCCAAACCAGCCTTGAGCAGAATCGTTCCTGTTCGGGGTTGTATCGTGTCACCGGCCAGGAAAAAGTCATCCGGATAGGTTGCGGTGACCGGCGTGATGACATACGGAATCACATAATCCCGGGACGGGGTTCCCGTCGCCTGGATAACAACCGCTGCTGGCGCATTGTTTTCAGAGATAGGGTAATCATCTTTCGTGAACGAGACGGTGATCTCCTGAGGAACGGCATCCAGAATCTTCTCTGGTGTACCCCAGGCAGTCGCTGAGACGAATGTATCGCCTGAATAAGTCCGATCCCTTTGTGACCTGTAGACATTGTCCGTCGACGTGGGCTGAAGCTTGTCCCTGCTCCAGTCCGTCGGAACATGATCTTCAGTGGATGTTCCTCCAGTCGGCGTTGCTGGTGCTGAAGACGCCTGGATGTAGATCGTGTCCTTGCCATTTTCGTCGGGATGCTCGAACCTGTCGTCGTCTATGACCGTGATCGTTTTCGGGAACGTGGTCTCGTTGAACGCTCCGGCATTGAGGTTGTAGGAGATATCCGGTGCAAGGGTGATGGATTCATCGACCTTGTCCGCATCCTGGCCAACGTAGAGCGACAGTTTGTACTGGAACTCATCGAACGCGAGAGGACCCCTGATCTCGAAGACGTCCGCTTCCGTGCGAACGACCTTGTTTCTGATGTTGTGCCGTGACTCGCTCGTAAAGTCAACATGGCAGGGAATCTCAGCGCCTGCACCCACGGGTGCGGCATCTTCTGCAAGCGGTGTCGACGACAGCGCACACCCGGATATGCCCAGATCGACCGTTACGACACTCCGATGATCTTCCCGGATATTCGCCTTCCTACGATTGTCAAAGTTGATCGCCCCAAAGCGTTCGGTTCCTTCCTGAATCTTCTCGTTGAGGGTCCGTGGGTCATATGACCAGTCGATAGGATCCTGATCCTCTCTCATGTAGAAACTGTCAACACGGCTCCCACCCTCGATCTGGTAGTTGGAGCCAGATGCAACGTACCATGCCACCAACTGATGTCCGGGTGTATCCATCCAACCATCATCCCCCAATGTAACGTCAAATGAACGACCCTCAGGCGGAACGAGTACAGCGAGACCAACATTATTCCCGCTGTACCCACGCAGCTTGTATTTTACGGTGACGTTACCTGATGTTGGTGGAGGACTTGGGTATAACCAGTACCTTATCTTGTTCCCTTCGACAAATGATTCCGCGTTCTGCCAATCCGGGTCGATCGAGATCATGACCTGATGACCGCCAGGGCCGCAGAGCTCTCCGGGAAAGAGAGGCTTCTCGACGCATTTCTGGGCTTCGTTCCGGGGAAGTTTGCTAGGAGAGAAAGGGTTGTCATATGCCTCAAGGATCTCGACACGAGCGCGGGGGCTGTTGCTTCCGAACGAGACACCTGTCGGCAGCTTCGATGTGTCAACCTCCATGCTGAACCACTTGTTAGGTTCATGGAGGTCGTCGTGACAGATTTCGACAGTAATACCGTAACTTGTAACCCCGGTAGCAATGACGGTTTCAGAAGGAAACTCATAATCTCCCGTACATGCCGTCATGCTCCTCCTGATGATTCCGTGTCTGGCACTACCGGAATGACGGATAGTTAGAGGAATGTCCTCGTGCCAGGGATTTGACAACCTGATAACTGGTTCAGCTGGTCCGTTATTTTCATAGACTTGAGAAGTGGTTCGGGCCCACTGGAGCGTTACCATTGATGATGGTTCCACCAGTGTCTTCGTGAAGAGACGTCCGACCCCGGCGTCCGTGGTAACAGTAAGGGTTAGAGTTTCACCGGATTCGTTGAAATTGTCCGCAAGGACGTTCAGCTTCAGTAAGGGATTCAAGATGGTGCCTACATCCCTGGAGTGGTTATAGACGTCACCATCGACCACAACAGTCAATGTATTTCCGGTGCGCGTGCACGTTGTTCCCGCCACGGTCTGACATGCCAACGTGTAATCGGTGTCTAAGGTTGATGACCCGCCGGCGGTGATGTGGAAAGTCTCCTCGGAACCTTCAGGGAGTCTTTCACTCATCCTCAGACCCAATGGAATTTCCGCTCCTTCGACGTAGCTGTTTGTCAAAGAAAAGGCAGAGATGGCATAGATCGTACCAGTAATCGTCGTGACCGCCTGCTGTCTCTGGACAACCTGAAGATTCTCTGGCGGATCGACCTGTTCACCCTGTTGAGACGCCTGTTCCTGGGCTTCCACCCAGTTCAGGAAGGTCGAGGCGGCATGAAACGGGCTGTCCGGCCATGTGGCGGCGTTGGCATGGATTGTGGCTTCGGCCATGGGAGTCACGGATGTCCCGGTATCGTATCCGATAGCCTCCAGGACCTGATTCCACTTCCGAATGTGATACAGATTGCCCCTGACGGCCGCATTGGGAGGATTGTCCCGAATGCCAATCAGGTAGTTGACGACCGTCTGGTAATCGGTGTAGTCGGATGCCGTGGATTCCGTTTGATCCTGCTGTTGGGCCTTCCATTTCAGGTAGTCGGAAGGACGTTTCCACGGGCTGCTCGGCCACTGGTCGGCGTTCGAGTGGATGGTGGCTTCAGGCCATGCACTCTTGCCCTGACCGTCCGCGCCGATCGCCGCAAGCACCCGGTTCCACTTGGCGACGTGCACCGGATTGCCCTTGACCGCCGTATTGGGCGGGTTGTCGCGGATCCCTTCGATGTACGAGACGAGATCGTCGTACTCGTCGTCGGTGTACGCCTTCGCCCCCATTGCGCCGACCAGCATCAGCACGCCGACCACCAGGACTGCAAGCAGGCCACGCTGAAGATGCAGGACGGGATGGCGGACGTCCGCAACGGCGCGGGCCGTGGAAAAATCAAAACTGGCGGCGGAGGAAGTCTGGCCCGACGCGCGGCGTCCGTCGGCGGAAAAAGGGTCAGGTGGGGAGGCCGGTCGACCCGGCCAGCGGAGCCAGGCAGACACGCTCATGCTCCGGCGATCCGGCGATCCGGCGATCCGGCGATCCGGCGATCCGGCGATCCGGCG
>JAPPLK010000066.1 GCA_028819435.1 Nitrospira sp. | reverse complement strand
ATTCCAGGCACCTCGAGGTGGACGGCGTCTCCACACACTATCTGGAAGCGGGGGATCCCGGCGCGCCGACCGTCGCGCTACTGCATTCCGGCGAGTTTGGTGCCGCCGCGGAAATGAGCTGGGAGTTCACGATTCCGGCGCTGGCGCCACACTACCACGTGATCGCCCCCGACTGGCTCGGCTTCGGCAGAACCGACAAAGTCTACGACTTCGCCGATGCGCGCGGACGGGTCTACAGCCACATGCAGCGATTCTTCGCGGTTCTCGGCATCGGCGAGGCCGACTTCATCGGCAATTCGATGGGGGGATCCAATCTCGTGCGGATCATTGCCGATCCGCCGCCGGTCCTGCCGGTGCGATCCGCCGTGCTGTGTTCGGGAGGCGGCCTCACGCCTCTGACCGAGGCAAGAAAGGTCCTTCTCGCCTATGACTGCTCGACCGACGCGATGCGCGCACTGCTTCACGCCATGTTGCACGATCCGCGCTGGGGCGACGACGACGCCTACGTCGCCAGACGCCAGGAACTCGCGCTGCTGCCGGGCGCGTTCGAATGCGCCTCGGCATCGCTCCTGAAGCGTCCAGAGAAGAAGCTCCAAGGCGGCGGGCAGACCGAGTTGGGGTTCGGGGTGCCGGACAACACCGCCTACGAGCGCGTCGAGATCCCGGTTCTCATCATTGCTGGCGCCAACGATCCGCTACGCGAACCCGGCTATTCGGAGGATCTGGCCCGGCGTATTCCAGACAACGAGCATCACGTCTACGAGGAATGCGGTCACTGCCCGAACATCGAGCATGCCGAACGCTTCAACGCGGACGTTCTAGCCTTCCTTGGCCGAATCCACGGCCGTGCCTGAGAGGAAGCGCCTGGATCGAGTTTCACTGGCCGCAGTGCCGGATCAGACATGGCAAGCCCCGCACGACCACGGCGCGGGTCGAATGCCGGCGAGCGAATGACGAACGCGAAGGCGAGGAGAAGTGGAAGCCATGAAGGCGGTTCGGCATGGATCCGCTACGCCGGAGGGGAAGACTCGTGGGGTTGCGCAGACCGTTATCCGGGACGGCCTGTGAACCAGTCCCAAGGTTGAATCCGGGATTCCGCGAATATGTCTGCTTTGCCGTAGGGGCTGTCCGCCAGAAACGCCTGTACGCCGACTGCGGAAGGGGCCTCAAGAATCAGCAACAGGCCGACGACGTTCTCCGCGTCATTGTCGAGCGTCGGCCCTCCGTGATGTACGACAACATCAGCATGGTCGGGGTGATCGCGCAGATAGCTTCGAAACGAGTCTTGCAACCCGCTACGCCTTGATCCCATGTCGGGTTTGTGAGTGATGAAAACGACAAAGTACATGGTACTCTCCCACTGGTGAAGACGGTGAATCCGGGTCATCGTATAGAACTCCCGGTTGTTTGTCAATCGGCAGCCTTGTCCAGAGAGCAAAAACGGCTCAGTGGTCCGCAAACTCTTTGGCTATCAGCATATCCCCCCCAGCACTGGGCCTCTGAGATCAACAATGCGCTGCTCGAACCCATGTACCGGCATGTGAATTCCATCGCCCCTGCTTTTTCCCGATCACCATCACCGATGCACAGAGAAAGCAGAAAAAGCGATACCCCTATGAACACCTGATGACGTCCTTCGAAAAGGGAATTATCAAGAATAGTTGACAGCCTCTCCTCATTGTAGCTGCGGGATCTTATCCTGCCGTCTTCCGAGCCGCATAAGATGCGGCAGCGACAAATCACGGCGTTTTTCTATAAAGAACGGTCATTGTCAACTATTCTTGATAATTCCCCAAAAATTGATCCCACAGTACTCCAGGAACGCCTTAGTGACCGAAGCATGTACCGGGTCGTCAGAACCGCAAGCCTCCCGCGCAATGGCAACCTCCAGTCCCCGTGAATAGGCACCGAGCGCCGTAGCCCGGATGCAAGCGTGCAGGTGCACTCCCGCGAGAAGCATGCCGTCGACGCCAAGTTCGCTCAGACTGACGTCGAACTCCGGCACGGAGAACGCACTGTGGAAGGACTTGTGGATGATACGTTCGCCTTTCTTCGGCCGCAGGCATTCCGGAGGTTCATGCCCGGGCGTTCCTCTCACGCACTTCCAGATTCCCGACTTTTTCCAATGAGGCATCCGGTTGTCCGATTCCCGGTCGATCGTGGTCCACACGTGCACCACAGGAACCTCCTTCGACCGGCAGTCGTCTAGCAACCTTCCCGCCGCCTCGACGAGTTTTTCGCGATTGGGCACGAGACCTTCCGCAGAAAGAAAATCGTCCTGCAGGTCAACCAGAACAAGGACCCGGTTCAGATGCACGCCTCCTTGTCGACACGATCCCTGAGGCAGCCGACGACGATCTCGGCAAATTCACGAGTAGAAGAGATCTTGCATCCAGGTTCCGCGACATCTTCCGTGCGCCAGCCTTGCCGCCAAGCCTCGCGCACGGACTCCACAATGCTGGCCGCCTCCTTCTTCTTGCCCAGGCTTTCGTCCAGCCACATGGCGACGGAGAAAATCTGTCCAGCAGGGTTGGCCCGGCCGAGCCCCGCGATGTCGTGTGCGGCGCCATGATTGGTCTGATAGACAGCATGCCCTTCCTCCGAATAGCTCGCCCCAAAGGTCAGCCCCCGGGAGCCGCTAAACACGCCGGCCAGGTCGGACAGGATGTCCCCAAAACAGTTGGGAGCGACGATCACGTCGAAGGCGTCGGCTTGCACCGTGAGCTGGTAGACCGCGTGATCGACGTTTAGAGTCTTGCACTCTATGCCGTCCCCACAAGCCACCGCCTTCGTCATGCGCTGCCACAATGCGCTCAACTCGGGAAGCCCCGAGTCCTTGATCACGACGGCGAGGCGTCCTGAGCGGGATTCGGCAAAAGAGCGGGCAACTTCCAGAACAGCCGCAACCTGCCTTTCCGTGGACGAGAAGGTGTGTTCCACTTCCACAACACCTGGCCCACCTTTCGTTTCACGTGACTTCCCCTGATACAGACCGCCGAGGTTTTCCCTGACGAGCAGAACATCCACATCGTCGGAGAATTCTCTTTTCAGCCGTCGCACTCCCTGCAATTCCGGATAGCTCAGAATGGGGTTCAACTTGTAGAATAACCGGAAGCGGTCGCGAAGGTCGTACACGAAACGGCCTCCTCCCGCCCCAGCAAGCACGGATCCCTTGCGCTTGAAGATCCCGCGGCAGAACTCCTCCACCCCGGGAAGAAGATCGTTCCCTCCGAGAGCACGTGCCTCAGCGCCGATCGGCCCGCCGAATTCGATCTCGACCTCGAGCCCAAAAGGGCCGCGCAGCCCCTCCAAGACCGCCAGGGCGGCATCGACGACCTCAGGGCCGATCCCCTCGCCTCGAAGAACTCCAAGCAGCGGGCTGCTGCTCCTGGACGATTGTTCCAACACTGTCAGTCTTGTCCAACGGCTAGGACGCGGCAGAAGGTTGTTCCGACTCCGCCAACGCCTCTTTGCGGCTCAGACGAATTTTGCCTTGCTTGTCGATTTCCAGGACTTTGACCAGGACCTTCTCCCCTTCCGCCAGTTCATCGGCCACGGATTTGACGCGATGCTCGGCTAATTGGGAAATATGCACCAAGCCGTCGATGTTGGGTAAAATCTCGACGAAGGCACCAAAATCGACGATCTTCCGGACGGTCCCGAGATAGGTTTTCCCCACGACCGCTTCCTCCGTCAACCGGTTGATCATGTCAATGGCCTGCCGGGCCGACGATTCGTCCACCGACGCAATCGTCACCAGGCCCGTATCGTCGACGTTGACCTTGACCCCGCATTCCGCAATGATGCCGCGGATGACTTTCCCGCCCGGTCCGATGACGTCCCGAATCTTGTCGGTTTTGATCTGAATCGTATAAATGCGAGGAGCATGGGGAGCCAGGGATTCCCGTGGCGATGAGAGCGAGCCCTGCATTTTCTCCAGAATGTGGAGCCGGCCGACCCGGGCTTGTTCGAGGGCCTGCCTCATCAACTCGATCGTGATTCCCTCGATTTTGATGTCCATCTGGAGCGCGGTGACGCCCGTCCGGGTCCCCGTCACTTTGAAATCCATGTCGCCCAGGTGATCTTCGAGTCCGAGAATATCCGACAAGATCAGGACCCGGTCGCCTTCTTTGATGAGCCCCATGGCAATACCGGCTACGGGTTCCTTGATGGGCACACCGGCATCCATCATAGCCAAGGTGCCCCCACATACCGTGGCCATGGAGGAGGAGCCGTTGGATTCCAAAATGTCCGACACGATGCGAATGGTATAGGGAAAGGACTCCTTGTCCGGCAGCACCGACGTCAGCGCGCGCGCCGCCAGTTTCCCATGTCCGACTTCGCGCCGACCGGGCGACCGCAACGGCCGGGCTTCCCCCACGCTGAACGGGGGGAAATTATAATGGAGCATGAAATTGCGGAAATATTCCCCCTCAAGCGCATCGATACGCTGCTCATCTTCCGAGGTACCCAATGTGACGACGGACAGGCTTTGGGTTTCCCCCCTGGTGAACAGGGCGGAGCCATGCGTACGCGGCAACAGACTCGTTTCGCACGTAATGGGCCGGATATCGGCCGGACCCCGGCCATCGGCGCGGACCTGTTTTTCCAATATCATCTCGCGGACTTCACGATATTCCACGTCATGATAGACCTCCTTGACCTGCCGTCCGCGCGCCGGGTCCTCGTCACCCAGCTTATCGACCGCCTCGGACAGGATCTGGTCCAATCGCTCCTGCCGGTCGGTTTTGTTGGCGATGAGCACGGCTTCCCGAACCGGGCCAGCCACCAATTCGCAGACCTGCCGTTCCAGGTCCTCGTCGACCGGCTCCACCGGCACCACCCGCTTGGGCCGTCCCACCAGTCCCTGTAACTCGACGATTTTGACCACGATCTTCTTGATTTCCGAATGGGCCAACGCCAATGCCTCCAGGAACACGGCCTCGGACAGCCCATTTGCCCCGGCTTCCACCATCAGGATCGCGTCCTGGGTGCCGGCGACCACCAACTCGAGTTCGCTGTTCTGGAGTTCCTGCATACTGGGGTTGACCACGAATTGACCGTTTACACGGCCGATCTTGACGCCGGCCAACGGGCCGGAAAAGGGAATATCCGAGATCGTGAGCGCGGCTGAGGCAGCCGTGATACCCACCACTTCCGAGGTCATCGATTGATCCACGGAGAGCACGGACGCAATGACTTGTGTTTCATAATAAAAGCCCTCCGGGATCAATGGGCGAATCGGACGGTCAATGAGCCGGCTCGTCAGGGTTTCTTTTTCCGACGGAGCCCCTTCCCGTTTGAAATACCCACCCGGAATTTTTCCGGCCGAATAGGCCTTTTCCTGATAATTCACCGTGAGCGGCAAAAAATCCGTGTCCGGCTTCAACGTCTTGGACGCCACGGCCGTTGCCAAAACCATGGTGTCCCCATAGGAGGCCAAGACGGCCCCATCGGCCAGTTTAGCCATTCGTCCTGTTTCCAACCTCAACGTCCGTCCTGCGATCTCCACTTCAACTGCTTGTACCATGTACTTCTCTCCTTTTTCCTTTTTGCCTTTTGCCTTCTGACCCTCTTCACGCCCGTCGTGAAACGGCACGTTATTTCCGCAGCCCTAATTTGCCAAGCAGGGCCCGATAGCGCCCGACGTCTTTTCGATGCAAATAATCCAACAACCGCCGGCGCAGGCTCACCATTTTCAGCAACCCGTGTCGCGAATGATGATCTTTTTTATGCGTACGCAAATGGTCGGTTAAATAGGTGATGCGGTTCGTCAACAAGGCAATTTGCACCTCCGACGAACCCGTATCCCGTTCATGCGCGCGATGTCGCTGCACGATATCTGATTTTGCTTCCTTGACTGCTGCCATCATACCAGCCTCCTTTTCCCGGAACCTCTGATTGACTGCACTATCGGGCGCAGGGCTGCGTTGTGTCCTCGCTCAACCCTCACCTATCTCGATGATAAGCCTCGGGTTTCGCTCCGGGACGCCTTGCCCTGCATCCCGCTATCACAATAAATCAGAGGTTCCTTTATTCATTACGTCTCCGCAAACACTTTGACCATCAGTAATTGATGTTTTGGTGCAGACGACGTCGATGGGGCCCATTTGCCGAGGGCCAGTAATCGTCCCATATCGTCTTTCACCCGAATCAACGTCTCGACGGAGGTCTCTCGATGATCCTCAGACCAGAGGGCCGCATCCGAAACGGGCGCCCCATTCAAGACCTTCTCGATCATGGCAGGCTCAACGACTACGGCCGGAAGATCGGCCAACGCTTCGTCGAGACCCAGGAACACCCCCGGGTGCTCGAACAGGTCATCGACCCGTCCGATGTCATCAAGCGGCCACGCCTGGTCGAGGTGAAACGGTCCCACGCGACTGCGAGTCAATTGGCTCAGGTGCCCCCCCACGCCCAATACTCGACCGATATCCGCGCATAACGTGCGAATGTACGTGCCCTTGGAACAGCGAACCCGAAGCGTGACGTAGGGCAAGGACAACGTCCGGACCTCAATGTGATAAATGGTCACGGACCGTGCCTGACGCTCAACGGTTTTGCCTGCACGAGCCGCTTTATACAGCGGTTGCCCTCCGATTTTGACCGCCGAATACATAGGCGGGACCTGTTGCTGGTCACCGCAAAATTGCGCAACCGCCTCGTGAACGGTTTCGGGACGGAGCCCGTGGACGGGACACTCCCGCACGATAGCGCCCGCGGCGTCTTGAGTCGTAGTCTCCTGCCCCAGACGCAAGACGGCCTCGTATTCCTTGTCCCAATGCAGAAGAAAGGCCGAGAGTCTCGTCCCTTTCCCCAGCAGTACGGGAAGCACGCCAGTGGCGTCGGGGTCCAAGGTCCCCGCATGCCCGACTTTACGGACTTGGAGAAGGCGGCGAACCTTGGCCACGACGTCGTGCGACGTCCACCCGGCAGGCTTCGAGACGTTCAGCACGCCGTGCGGCACAGCCGGCGTCACCTGACCGGGAGGCCGACCATCAAGGCATTCTGTCATCATACCTGGCCCTCTTCCCCGGAATCACCCCAACCGTTCCCCTTACGCTCCGATTGATCCCCAGGGAACACGGCATCAAGAAGCCGGTCGATCTTGTCCCCTCGTGAGCCGCTCGAGTCCAACCAGAATGACACCTCCGGCGTATAGCGCAACTCCAAGCGCCGGCCCAATTCCAACCGGATGAAGCCGGACGCATGGTCGAGAATCTTACGGGCGGTTTCCACTTCGACGTGGTTTCCCAACAAGGACACGTAGACGTAGGCTTTCCGCAGATCGTTGTTCATTTCCACGTCGGTGACCGTCACAAACTTGAGCCGGGGATCCTTGCATTTTCTGGCAAGAATGTCCGCGACCTCCATCCTGACCTGATCAGCCACCCTGGCCGATCGTTTATACCCTGGTTTCGACACGACACTCGCGCTTCTTCCCGCCCTACAAGAGCTCGATGCGAAAATCGAGCAACTCCAACGTCGGGGTGCCCCGGATCATATTCATCGCTTGATCGAGAACCCGATTCACGTGACTCGATTCATTGGCAATACAGGCAATGCCCAACACGGATCGTTGCCACAGGTCATGATCGCCAAGTTCGGCCACCGACACCTTGAACGTCCTGCACAGACGTGCTTTGAGGCTGGACAGAATCTGACGTTTCGATTTCAGCGAATGCCCTTCGGGAAAATGCAATTCTATCCGGCAAACTCCGACCACCATCTGTTTTCCGTACGACTCACAATTTAGCCGTCTCTTTATCAAAGACGTACGCTTCAATCACGTCGCCGGCTTTAATGTCATTGAAATTTTCGATGCCGATCCCGCACTCATACCCTTGATGCACTTCCCTGACGTCGTCTTTAAAGCGCCGCAACGAGCCCAATTTCCCTTCATAGACGACCACGCTGTCCCGCAACAAGCGAACGCCCTCACTCGCGCGGGCAATATGCCCGTTCGTCACGTAACAGCCTGCGATCGAGCCGACTTTGGGGATCGAAAAGACCTGTCGAACCTCCGCACGTCCCAATACGCGTTCCGTAAAGGTCGGGTCCAGCAAACCCTCGGCCGCGGCTTTGACGTCGGCGAGCGCATTGTAAATGATGGTATGGAGCCGGACTTCCACGCCCTCGCGTTCAGCGAGCGCCGTGGCTTTAGGGTCCGGACGAACGTGAAATCCAACCACCAGCGCCTTCGACGCGGACGCCAGCAACACGTCCGATTCGGTAATGCCTCCCACACCCCGATGAATAATCTGCACCTTGACGCTCTCGGAGGAGATTTTGGCGATGGATTCGCACAGGGCCCCGATCGACCCCTGCGCATCCGCTTTCACCAACACCGCCAGTTCTTTCTTCTCCGATTCCTGGCTGTGAGCAAACAGCGCGTCCAACGTGAGCCGGCCCGGGCCGGTCCGAAGCTCCGCCGTACGCCGCTTTTGATGACGGGACTCGGCAATCTCCCGGGCCACCCGCTCATCTTTGACCACGACCAATTGATCGCCGGCCGCCGGCAGCCCCAACAAGCCGATTACTTCCACGGGGGTGGAGGGTCCGGCCTCACGCGCTTTCTTTCCGTCGTGCGACACCAGTGCCCGGACGCGGCCGCTGGTCGCTCCCACCACGTACGCGGCTCCGACCTTCAACGTTCCGCTTTGGACCAGGACGGTGGCCACGGGACCACGACCTCGATCCAACTTGGCTTCCAACACGACTCCCTTCGTGGGTTGGGTGACGTCCGTCTTCAACTCCATGACCTCGGCTTGCAGCAACAACATCTCCAATAACGTGTCCAATCCCTGTTTTTCCTTCGCCGACACTTCCACGTAGATCGTCTGTCCGCCCCAGGATTCGGGAACGAGCCCCTGTTCCGACAGGCCCTGCTTGATTCGATCGGGATTGGCGCCGGGTTTGTCGATTTTGTTGACGGCCACCACGATGGGGACCCCGGCGGCCTGCGCATGATTTGCGGCCTCGAGAGTTTGCGGCATGACGCCGTCATCCGCGGCAACCACCAAAACCACGATATCGGTGACTTGTGCCCCGCGCGCTCTCATGGCCGTAAACGCTTCGTGGCCGGGGGTATCCAGAAAGGTCACGCTTTTCTCCCCTACCTGCACGGAATAGGCCCCGATATGTTGCGTGATGCCGCCGGCTTCCTGTTGCGTCACCCTGGTCTGACGAATCGCATCGAGCAACGACGTTTTCCCATGATCCACGTGCCCCATAATCGTGACCACCGGAGCCCGGGACGCAAATTGTGACTCGGTCGCCGGCTCAAGCATTTCTTCCAGCAATGCCTCACCCTCTTTTTCCGTCTGAATCTCAACTTGAATCCCGAGTCCTTCGGCAATCAGCAGACCGGCATCCAGGTTCATGGGTTGATTCAGCGTGAGGCCGACGCCCATTTCCATCAACTTGCGTATCACGTCCGCTGCCCGGATTCCCAGGTGTTCCGCAAACTCCTTTACCGTCATGCCCGATGAAAGTTTGACGGTCTTTCGTCTGGGTTTCGTGATTTCGGTCGGCGTGGCAGAAGGAACGTGTCGAGCGCGTTCTTCCCGTCTGAGTGTGGGAAGGGGACGAAGATCCTGCCAGCGAGCCGCATCTTCATAGATCTCAGCAAAGAGGTCTGCATCACGCGGTTTCCCGGCTTTCCGGCTCTTTTTGGGTTTCTCTTCTTCCTTGACCTTCTTGGACTCATCCACCGTGTGTTGCGGTTGAGTTGTGACCGGTTCGCCGGTCGCAACAGGCGAGGCTTTGTCTTCGATTGACGGGACAACCTCGGGGAGCGTCGCTTCAGCAGCCAAGGCCTGAGATATGGCGGCAACTTCGGGCGGCTCATCAATGACGTTCGCCGGTTCCGGGGATTCGCTCCTGGCAATCACGGAGCTGAGGCCGTCTTCAGGAGACGCTTCTTCTGTCACGGTGTCGGGGTCGGATGGAGGGGGGATTTCTGCTTTTCGTCGCTTGATTAAAATGTGTTTTTTCTCGGGCTTACGAACTTCCTCATCCGCAGCCTTTTCCTTTTCCCGAGCGGCTTGGCTACGTGCCTTGGCCGGTGAAGTCGCCGGTTTTTTTGCGGTTTTGCCCGGTTTGTACGATCCGGTTGCCTTCTTCCGCACCAGTGTTTGCCGGTCCGCCTTACCCGAAAGCGCTTTCAAGGCTTTCTGGAGGTCCTCCTCGCTCAAGGCATTGCTATGGGAGGAGACCGCAATTCCCAGTTCGCCCAGTTCGGCAATCAGGATCTTGCTTTCCTTGCCAAGCTTTTTGGCTAATTCATAGACTCGCATTGTGATTTGCTACGCGGACGCCTCCCCGGATTCAACCGTCTCTCCGGACGCCACCTCAAGCTCTTCACCCGTTTCCCCGTCACCCGCCATGGGCGACGGCGGCTTTTCAGCACCGGGCTCCTGCTCCAGTTGCGCCGCGGTTTCCTCGGCCAAGGCGGCTTTGATTTCCCGTTCCCGCTCGAGTTTTTCTTTTTCATACTCGCTGACGCTGATGATGTCGATTTTCCATCCGGTCAATTTGGCGGCAAGACGGACGTTTTGCCCGTTTTTGCCGATGGCCAGCGACAATTGCGAATCCGCCACCACGACCAGGGCCGCCTTTTTCTCTTCGTCGATGCCGACCTTCTCGATGGAGGCCGGATTCAACGCTTCGCCGATAAACACGCGGGGGTCCGTGGTCCACGGAATAATGTCGATCTTTTCTCCCTTGAGTTCCCGCACGATGGCCTGAACGCGGGAACCCTTAATTCCCACACAGGCGCCGACCGGATCAACGGCTTTATCCCTGGAGAACACCGCGATTTTGGTTCGATCCCCGGGTTCACGCACGACTCCTTTAATTTCCAGAATTTTTTCCGTAACCTCCGGCACCTCCAATTGAAAGAGTTTGACCACGAACTGCGGATGGGCACGGGACAGGACAACCTGGACGTCTTTCGGGGTCCGGCGCACTTCCAGCAACAACGCCCGAACACGATCGCCTCGCCGGTGGACCTCCCGGGGAATTTGTTCATGGACGGGCAATACGGCTTCGGTCTTGCCGATTTCCACCAGGTAATTCCGGCGCTCCTGTCCAAGGATAATACCGTGGACCAACTCTCCTTCCCGCTTCGAATATTCCCGCTCGACCGCCTCCCACGTGGCTTCCCGGACTTTTTGACAGATCACCTGTTTCGCCGCCTGCGCCGCAATCCGCCCGAATTCCTCGACGTCGATGAGCGAGCCGATTTCATCGCCCAATTCAGCCTCGTCATCAATCGCCCGCGCTTCGTCCAAGGAAATCTGGGCATTCGCATCGGTAATCTGGTCCGCAATGGTCTTCAATGACACGATGGAAATTTCCCCGGTTTCCGGATCAATTTGGACCTGAATATTCTCGTTGTTGCCATACCGTTTCTTTGCCGCAGTCAGCAGTGCAGATTCCACGGCTGCAAGCACCCGATGTTTATCAATGCCTTTTTCACGTCCCACTTGTTCGATGACTGCCATCAGTTCACGCTTCATAACCGCCCCTCTTCGTGCTGACCCGTAATCGGCTGAGACTCGACTGCGTCATTCCCCTTCAAGGAACCTCTGATTTACTGCACCATCGGGCGCAGGGCTGCGTTGTGTCCTCGCTCAACCCTCACCTATCTCTCTGATAAGCCTCGGGTTTCGCTCCGGGACGCCTTGCCCTGCATCCCGCTATCACAATAACTCAGAGGTTCCTCAAGTCCTCCGTTACCATTCGATTTCGCGTTTGGTCTGGGCGACGGCATCCCATTCAAGAACCACCCGTTGAGACGTCCGGGATTTTCGGGCCGGAACCTGCAGGGTAATGCCCCGGTCATCGACCTCGGTCAACTGACCGATCACCGTTCCCTTCCCCTGAACGGGGGCATGGACCTTGACTCGAATGTTCAGTCCAACCGCCTGATCATAGTCTTTTCGCTGTTTCAGCGGACGATCCAGACCCGGAGATGACACCTCGAGACGATAGGCGTGCGAAACCGGGTCGGCCACGTCCAGCGCTCGACCGAGCGAATGGTGAAACTGCTCACAATCCTGAATCCCGACGCCTCCCTCTTTTTCGACGAACACCCGCACGATGGTCTTGTCTCCCTTGCCGTGACACTCGACGTCGACAATGTCAAGGCAGAGGGCCTTGGCAATCGGCTCGGCAATACGCCGGACTTGGCTCTCCAGCCCGTTCATATCCACAATTCCACGTCTTCCGGAATGATCTTGGAGAACAGCAGTGCAAAAAAAAGTGGGCTTCCGCCCACTTTACTGTCAAGACCTTAGCATTTTCCCTGACCGAAGGCAAGCAAGGCGTCCTTCCGCCAAGTCCAAGTTCCTGCCGACGCCAGGTCAGCCTCCAACGGACTTCGACGCATTCGGATGATGGAATTCCGGTACAGCAGGAGGCTCATCGCTTCGCCAAAAATGGTGAGCCGCCTCGGGCTCGAACCGAGGGCCCTCGCCTTAAAAGGGCGATGCTCTGCCAACTGAGCTAGCGGCTCACCGAACTTGGATGCTAACAACCACTCTAGTGGTTGTCAAACGGCAGGGTCTCCACGGATCAACCGTTGCTGATCAGGCACTGACTGCGGAAAGTTTGCGCCGAGGGCGCATCTGCGTCATGGGGTTCTTAAGCATGATCGTATGTTCCCGATGAGAACCCGTTGAAACGATATCGATCGGGCACGACGTGAGGGCCTCAATGCGCTTCATATACCGTCTGGCCTCAACCGGCAAAGCCTTATAGGACGTCGCGCCGGTCGTCGTCCCTTTCCATCCCGGGAACACTTCATAGACGGGTTCGCACTGCGCGAGGATACGCGAGTCGATGGGCATCTCGCTGTACAGTTTGCCCTGATGACGATAGCCGACCGCAATTTTGAGTTCTGGCGCTCCATCCAACACGTCCAGTTTCGTCACCGCCAGCGACGTGCAGCCGTTTACCCGAACGGCGTAGCGCAACAGCACCGCGTCCAACCAGCCACACCGACGGGCCCTGCCCGTGGTGGCGCCGAATTCCTGCCCGCGCTCCTGTAACCCACTGCCCACGTCATCGGACAACTCCGTGGGAAACGGCCCGCTGCCCACGCGCGTGGTATAGGCTTTGGTGACGCCCAGCACCGCGTCGATTCTTGTCGGACCCACTCCTCCTCCGGTACATGCGCCACCGGCACAGGCATTGGAGGACGTCACAAAAGGATACGTCCCCAGGTCCACGTCCAGGTGCGTCCCTTGGGCCCCTTCAAAGAGCACGCGCCGGCCGCTTTCCATGACCTTGTGAATCAACAAGGAATCATCCGTCATATAAGGAGCCAATCGCTGGGCATAGGTCAGGTATTCTTCACAAATCCGGTCGGCCTGAAACACGCGCACGCCGTAGACGTGCCGGAGAAAACTGTTGATTTCGGCCAAACTCCGTTCCACTTTATCCCGAAACCCTTCGGGGTCGAGCAGGTCTCCCATCCGAACCCCGATACGAGCCATTTTGTCCACGTAGGCCGGACCGATTCCTTTGCCGGTGGTCCCGATCCGGCGAGCACCCTTGGCCTTTTCCGCGGCTTTGTCGATGGCCTTATGATACGGCATGATCAGATGCGCGCGCTGGCTGATGGCAAAATTCCTTCCTACCTTGATACCCTGAGCCGCTAATTGATCGAGTTCTTCGATCAAGGCCCCGGGGTCGATCACTACCCCGTTTCCCAGGACACACTGCTTCCCCCGGGACAGGATTCCTGACGGAATCAAGTGAAACACGAACGTGCCTTTTTTGGTGACGACCGTATGCCCGGCATTGGACCCTCCCTGGAAGCGCACGATGAGATCCGCCTCCCGGGCCAGGATATCGACGATTTTTCCCTTGCCTTCATCCCCCCACTGGGACCCGATGACCACCAAATTTCCCATGTACCCAGCCTTTTCCGGAAAATAGTCACAAAAAAAGGGCCCGGCCAACCTGACGCCAGAACCCATCAAACGATCCTAGGGTGCCCTTCATTATTTGTCAATAGTGTGGAGGGCCACTGTCAACGCATGTGTGAACACAGCCACTCACAGCACTTTCGACCATGGTACCGCGAGCACGTCGGGCGTGAGCCATTCGAGCGTGGTTCCCGTATGCAGCAAAAGCCCTGCCCGGGCCTTGTTCCCGTATTCTGCACGGAAGGCGCGCAAGTGTGCCGCGTCGCCGAGACGAGGGTGTCCCGTCGCCTTGATCTCGACTGGCAGCAGACGGCCACCCGCCTCGATCACAAAATCCACTTCCTCACCGATCGTCGTGCGCCAGTAAAACACCTCGACACGGTCGAGACTGGCGTCGCGCCATGCCAGCAGGTCGTGGAGCACGAGATTCTCGAGATGCACACCTCCGGGCTCGGCGTCCCCCGCGAGATACCGCGCCACTCCCGTATCGCCCCAATAGAGCTTTGGCGACTTGATAAGCCGCTTCGTGCGGTTCACGGCGTAGGCGGGCAGCCGCACCAGGAGGTAAGACGTCTCCAGGAGGTTGAGGTAGCGACGCACCGTTGGTTGCGGCAGTGCGACATCACGGCTCAGGTCCGTCTGGTTGACGAGCCCGCCGAGCCGCAGACAGGCGGCTCGCATCAGGCGGCGAAAATCAGGCAGCGCGGCAATCGCAGAAATCTCCTGCAAGTCGCGCTCGAGGTAGGTGCGCACGTAACCGTCAAACCAGATGGCACGTTCCGCGGCCGTTTTCAGGTGGACGGCCGGAACCGGAAAACCGCCACGCCCAGCCAGCACCCGCCAGTCTTCCTGCTGATCAGGCTCCATGGCCACAAGGTCAAGCCAGTCCCGATCACGCGTTCCGAGCAACTCCTCCCACAAACCACAACACCCGTGTCCCCGCTGCTCGCGCCGAGTCATCGGCCACAAGGTCAGGTAACTCGCACGCCCTGCGAGCGACTCAGAAACCCGGCGCATGAGGAGCAGGTTGGCCGAGCCGGTGAGCAGAAACCGGCCCGGCCGACGACGTCGGTCGATCTCGCGCTTCACGGCGTGCAGCACGCCAGGTTCACGCTGCACTTCGTCCAGTGTCACCGGCCGCTCGCCGCCCACGAGCGCCTCCGGGTCCCGGCGGGCCACATCGAGCGCGTCGAGATCATCCAGCGACACGTAGCGCCGCCCGCCCGGTGTGAGGTCCTGGACCAGGGTGCTCTTGCCGGTCTGCCGGGCACCCGTCACCACCACCGCGGGCATGACACGCAAGTGGTCCTGGAGACTGCGCGAAACCAAACGGGGAAGCGTATTATTCACGCTGTGAATGATAATCATTCACGACGTGAATTGCAAGAGAAAGACACTTCTGGAAGGCCGTATTATACGCACCAGGGAAGAGCGCATAAGGAAGGTCCATAAGATTGTCGGGTTACGCCTTCGGCTAACTGCACACGCAACACCGGGCGCAACCTGCAGGATTGGCGGATGTGCCGGAATGCAGCACGCCGACATGCTCGCCGGAGAGGCGGACTGCGCGAGTTCGCATCAACGACGCAAGAATTTCAGTCCTCCGCCGCCTGACTTCATTCCGACGGTCCCGCCAAAGCGTGATCGAGACTGCCACAATCGGTCCGGTGATTATGGCAATTATCGTCAGCCATTCATTGGTGCTCATACGTCTAAGGTTCGCAGCTTTTTGAATTTGGCGTTGACCGGACCGGTTGGGGTTTCGATACGATAGATGGTATCGGGATCAAGCTCGACTGGAAACTGAAAGGGTACGTCAAATGTGAAGGGACGCTCCGCGGACAAGACGCCTGTAATCGTTGGCACACCAGCCGGTATGCTAATTTTGATTGACCCGACAATATTCTGGTGGTCAGGAGCGAGCCTATATTCACCATCATATTGACTGTAACCTTCATCAGTGCCAGCAATTACACCGTCTTGGAAGACGAGCAGCGCGCCCATCGTGCCCGCTTTGCCAGTCAGGTAAGTCGCATAAATGGCGTTGGGAAACGTCTGCAATTCTTCTGCCATAGTTCCTTCCTTTGCGGTTATAATATTCTAAAATACTTCCTCTCCAAGGGCAAGCATCAGGGTCCGTCTCGTTCGCGCTCACGGACTCCCTTCGCAAGGCTCACGGCTGGACACGTGGATGCATCGCAAGACCGTCTACTGGTAGCTTTCCTGGTCGGTGGGGAACTTCTGGCACTCCACCTCTTCCTTGAAGCGCCGTAAGGCTTGGAGGGTGTCGGCTTTGAGGTGGGCGTAGGGCTTGACGAATTTCGGCACGAACTCGTCGAACAGGCCGAGCAGGTCATACAGGACCAACACCTGGCCGTCGCAGTGGGGACCCGCCCCGATCCCGATGGTGGGAATGGAAACCGCTTGGGTCATGGATTGCGCAAGGGGCGCGGGCATCGCCTCCAGAACCAGGGCAAAGGCCCCGGCCGCTTCCAGTGCCTTGGCATCGTTGAGCAACGCGTCGGCATGGGTGGTTTCCCTGCCTTGCACTTTGTAGCCGCCAAAGCGATGCACGGATTGCGGCGTCATGCCGAGATGACCCATCACCGGAATACCCACGGTGGTCAAGGCGCGGACCCGGTCCACCATGACACCTCCCCCTTCCACTTTCACGGCTGCGGCTCCCGCCTGGATCAAGCGACCCGCATTGTGAATGGCCTCCTCCTCGCTGGCCTGATAACTCATGAACGGCATGTCGGCAATGACCAGCGCCTGCCGCCGGCTTTGCGCCACCAGCCGGGTGTGATACACCATGTCGTCCATGGTAACCGACAACGTGTCCAGTTTCCCCTGGACTACGACGCCCAGCGAATCGCCGACCAGGATAACATCGATGCCGGCCTGTTCAATGATGCGGGTGAACAGCGCATCATAGGCCGTCACGACCACCAGTTTGTTCTTCCCTTTCCGGTTTTGAAATTCCGGAACCGTCATCAGCTCAACTCGGCCTTTCGAATAATCTCGGACAATCGGTGCGCCAACCGGCCGGCCATGAGGTGCACGCCGTCACAGAACGGACGAACGGCTCGAATGGTTCGCACCGCAATTTCAAGCCCGGCTTCGGATACATGCGCGTCTCCGGCGTTCCGCAGTTCCTGCACGATCTCGTCGGGCACGTCGATGCCCGGCACGTGCGCGTCCACGTATTCTGCCATTTTTACCGACCGGAGTACCAGGACCCCGGCTAACACCTTGCGGGAATAGGGACGCACTGCCTCCATGAAAGATTGGATGACCTTCGCCGAAAAGACGGGTTGCGTCTGAAAAAATTCCGCGCCGGCGTGAACCTTGGCCTCAAATTTCTTATGCAGGAGTTCGACAGGTTCGGCGCCGGGGGCTGCGGCTCCACCGATAAAGAACGCGGTCCGTCCTTCCAACGCATTGCCGGCCAGGTCCCGTCCCTCATTGAGTTCCTGCACCGCGCGCATGAGTTGCACGGTATCCAGGTCGAACACCGGCTTGGCATCCTTGTGGTCGCCGGCACTCGGGCTATCGCCGGTCAGACACAGCACGTTCCGGATTCCGAGGACGTGCGCGCCCAGGAGGTCCGATTGCAGGGCAAGTCGGTTGCGATCCCGGCACGTGAGTTGGAGCACGGGGTCATGCCCCTGTTCATACAGCAGGCGGGCCACGGCCACCGGACTCGCACGCAGCACTGCGGCGGCGTTATCGGGCACGTTGATCCCATGCACGCGTCCGCTCAACGACTTGGCGGTCTCGAGCAGTTCCGACACGTCCGTCCCTTTCGGGGGGTTCAACTCGACGGTCACGGCAAACTGGCCTTGGGCCAACGTGTGTTGCAACGTGCGGGGCATCATGGCATGGATCAAAACGGCTCCCCTCAAGAAGCCGTTCGCCTGGCTCCTTCCACCGTGTTCGCCAATAACATGGCAATGGTCATGGGCCCCACGCCTCCGGGCACGGGGGAAATCCATCTGGCGCGTTCACGCACCGGCTCAAAATCCACGTCGCCGACCAACCGGCCGTCGTCGAGTCGATTGATGCCCACGTCGAGCACGATAGCCCCTTCCTTCACCATGTCGCCTTTGATGAACTGCGGTTTGCCGATCGCAGCCACCAGAATATCGGCTTCCCTGCAGACCGCGGGCAGGTCCTTGGTCCGGGAATGACACATGGTCACGGTGGCATGCTGATGCAGGAGCAGCATGGCCACGGGCTTACCCACGATGTTGCTGCGCCCGACCACGACGGCCTTCTTTCCGGCGATGGGTTCGCCGGTGGATTCGATCATGCGGACCACCCCTTTGGGCGTACAGGGTACAAACACGGGCTCCCCCGCGACCAACCGGCCGACGTTGTACGGATGAAAGCCATCCACGTCCTTGTCGGGGGCGATGGCATTGAGCACGGCCTGACCCTCAACATGCGCCGGTAAAGGAAGCTGCACCAAAATTCCGTGGATCTTGGGGTCCGCGTTCAACTGGTCGACGAGGGTCAACAACTCGGCCTGGCTGGTTTCCGCGGACAAATGGTGGTCGGCCACGTACAGGCCGGCGGTATCGCAGGCCTTCTTTTTATTCCGAACGTAGACCGCGGAGGCCGGATCGTCGCCGACCAGCACCACGGCCAAACCCGACCGAACGCCGGTCCGAGCTTCAAGTGCTTGCACGTCCCGGCCAATGCCGTCCCGAATGTCCTGGGCCAAACTTTTCCCATCAATGAGTTGAGCCGCCACATCGTCCTCCTTAACGTGGAAGGGATTCGTTTTGCGCGTTACGCTACGATAACAGGGGCTAAAAATTATAGTCAATCGAGGGAAACAGAGGTGAGGATGCTTCACCACTCGACGGCACGAGGGCCGTCCCTACGATGCGCATGATGCCTCCCTGATGTAGGGACAACCCCCTGTGGTTGTCCTTTATGAGGAGGGCAGCAGCCGTAGGTCGGATTAGCCGAACAGGCGTAACCCGACATCGCAGCCCCTTAGTTGTATGACATTGTCATACATGCTAGAATAAAGAAAACGTGAGAGGAGGCCTGATGCGAATCAATGCCAGACTGGATGATGTCCGAGCTGAAAAACTGAAGCAACTCCAATCCCTGACGCGGCTCGGCGTGAGCGAAATCGTGAAACGCGCAATTGATCTTTTGTATCGTCAACAGGACGGGCAGTCTTGGGAAAAACTCAATGCCTTGTTGTCGAGCGATTTCGTGGGCTGCGCCGGAGGCCCCGAGGACCTGTCCAGCCGATACAAGCAATATCTGACACAGGATCTTGAGAACAAACATGGTGCTGGCTGATACCGGTTACTGGCTTGCGTTGGCCAATGCCCGGGACCGCTGGCACGAAGCCGCGATCACGTCCACACGGCGCCTTGACGAAACGCTCGTCGTCACGTGGCCAGTCGTGACTGAAACCTGCTATCTCATGCTCACGAGACTGGGCGTGCAGGCAGAGTTGCGCTTCGTCGAGCAAGTATCAAGAAACGTCAGTATCCATGAAATCGGGCAGGAACATCTCGGCGCTATTCGTGCGTTAATGGAACAATATGAGCACCTGCCGATGGATTTGGCAGACGCCTCACTTGTCCTCGCGGCGACTCAGCTTGGAGAAGGCCGCATTCTCTCCACGGACCGGCGCGACTTCGACACCTATCGTTGGAAGGACACGGAACCGTTTCACAACCTGTTGGAGATCTGGGATTGATGCTGGACGGCGTACCTCTCGACCAGATTGCGACCAGATTGATGAAGGACTCCTTCGGACGATGCTAGATACGAAGTTCAACGGGCTAGAAAAAAAGGGGACTTATATACCGAAGGGCCCACTAGGGCTTAGGCGGGCTTAGGTTTCTTGCTCATATCTGCATCTGAATAATTCATTAACCGCAGAACTCGGGCGCGTAGCAGAACTCCAACAATTTTTAAAATATCCTCTCTAGCAATGCCGCGTTTATATGCAGCGAAAGATATTGCTTTGTATTGTTCTGGCGATTTTTCCGCAAGCTCATTAACTAAATCTTCCTGAGCGTATCTGAAACAAAGTTGCTGAATTTCATACGGATTAAGGGATTCCACTTTTGCTTTGATGAGAAGCGTATGTGTGTCGGCTAATGAGTCAAGATCGAGTTCGTTGGCAATTTCTTTTCCTAAATCGTTCAGCCTGATAGGACTTTGGGATTCAAGCGTTTTGCCTACTCCGAGTTCCAGGAACACTTCATAAATCTTATCGACCCTTTTTGTCAGTGCCTCGATTTTCTGAGACAATTTTTCGAGTGTAGCATTAACTGTTCCTTTCCATTCACCTTTACCATAAATATTTACAACAATAGTTGTACCTATAGTGAAAATAAATCCCCCAATCATAATCCATTGTGTCGCTGTTAAATCCATAGCAAATCCGTTCTTGTTTTCATTTTACCATTTGGAAAAAGGGGAAGGAAAATTAGGCCGACTTCTGGCCTTTCAGCTTGAGGAACTGCCAGTCCTTCGGGACCTTCGGTGGGGTCGAAAGAATTGCCTGCGCCACATTCTCCGACGTATCGGGAATGGGGTCAGGCATGGATAGGGCCGGTCGGCCTAGGGAGCGTTTGGGGGAGGTCGGGTTCATGGTGTCCTCCTAGGTTCCGAGGTTGCTTGGGTTCCCTGAGTATAGCGTAATCTTTCTGCCAATTTCCAGCTTCTCATTGACCAATCCTAGAACAAGCGTTCGGCTTCCGGGCGTTGATTCTGTTTTCCCGCTCTGCTACGGGGCCCTCGTTCATCCAAGAAGGTTGCCCCTTGTCGGGTTGCCTGTGAAAGTTCGCTGTTCCCTGGTGGCCACCAGGACAGCGAGAGGCCTTGCCAACCGGTAAATACACAGGGATTCTCTCGCCCTCTTGGATGGGCCGGCCCGGCCTATGTCCGGGAACCCATCACCCTTACACTTGGAGGTTTCCTATGTTCTCATTCATTCGTTTCAATTTCATCTTGAGTGGAGTGCTGTTCTTACTGACCGCATGTGGTGGGGGTGGCGGAGGGGGCATGACAATGCGCCCAGGCGAATCACAGCCTCCGCCTCCCGCGACCAACACGCAAACGGCCTTCGACGAGGCAGGGACACGGCCGACATTTTCCGTGGGATCGTCCATTCGCGATACCCTGCAACAGAGTCGTCCCGCCTTCGGCAGTGTCGGCATGAATCTCTATTCGCCAGGAATGGCGCCCGTTCAAAGCCTAGAGACGACACTGAGTACGGCGTTGGATCGCTTTACTCTTTCGGTCGAACGGCAGGACGGGACCGGCTTTACGCTGGACACCAACCGGCATTACACGGAAGTCACCGAGGACTCATCTACTACGACGAACCCTGTCACGAATCGGCCATTTGCCCAAGGCTACATATCTGATGTGAGCAGAACTCGTGGGGCGGTGGCGGGAGTGCTCGTGGAATGGGCCAACGCCGATGTGACGGACTATCTTGCTGGCGGGTATTGGCTGACGTTCGATTCCAGCACGCAAGGCGTCGATATGGGAGCGTTCATTGATGGGACGGACTATCCGACACCAAGGGAGGCGTCCTATTCGTTACCTGTGACCGGCCCCGCCACGTACAACGGCCGGGCTGGTGGACTTTATGTAGCCAGTACCGGGTCTGATGCAGAACTGCCCGGCTCCACGGAAATCGGCGAATATAGCGGACGAGCAACGCTCACGGCAGATTTTGGCACGATGCGAATAGGCGGGCACGTCGATCGGGTCTATGCTGGTGGTGGGGCGATCATATTGAGCGATGGAACACAATATGCCGCGACCGTTGAACCCAGCGACATTGAAATGATTTTCCAACCCGTGCCGATCAATCAAAACGGCACGTTTTTCGGAGACAATGTGACGTTCACGAGCCAGGAATATAATATCACCAACTCGTCAGGTTCGTGGGCGGGCCAGTTTTCGACTGTCGAAGATACGCGGGGCAATCCGCGTGCCGCCGCCGGGACGAATACGGGCTATTTGGAGACGGCCGGCGGGAGCCGTGCGGTTTTAACCGGGGCCTTCTACGGAGCGACCGAGCGGTTTGAATGAGGAGAGCTACCCTGCTAGACCGATCTCAATACCTACATAATGCACGAAAGCCCAAGGCTCTGACACCTTGGGCTTCGCGCATCACCTAAACGAAAGATTCAAGCTCCCCGATTTTCAAACTGACCCATTACCCGCCCTACGCTCAGGATGCACGGATTCTCCCCCTGTGGTTGTCCTTTATGGGGAGGGCAGGCTCCAGCCTGCCCCTACAATCCTGTCATCCCCGACCCTCCCCCTCTGTCATCCTGGACGGAAAAAACTGGATCCCCGACATTTGTAATCGGGGATCCAGTTTATATGGTCGGGGACGGATCCAGGGTTTTTGTTTTGTCCTTCGTCCGTGAAGAGAAAAGACACTGGATTCCTGCTTTCGCAGGAATGACGGAAAGGGGGCAGGAATGACGGCTGGGGGCTATCTTCGTATCAATGCATGTGTTCGATGTTCAAGCATTCGCGCGAGACAACATCGCAGTGCTATGTTTGTGCTATGCTATTGCTATTTTTTGCTATGAAATTGCTATATCTTGCTATGATTGAGCTATGATTGTGCTATGTTTTGCTATGAAATTGCGATGGTTTGCGATGATTTTGCTATTTCCTGTATAGCGCGCTGGAAAAGGAGGCCTATCGCATGACCACGGACGATCCGGAAACAAGAAAAAGAACCCTTGGTGTGCCACAGACGGGAAGCACAGACACTGCCTTGACACCCCCCATAGGGTGCCGTAGCATGCCGCTGTGAGACGCCGTTTCGCCTGCCAATATCCCCCTCACCCCAGCCCTCTCCCTCCAGGGGAGAGGGAGGAGGAACCGCCTTTCCCTCTCTTGACGTGTAGGCGA
>JAPPLK010000040.1 GCA_028819435.1 Nitrospira sp. | reverse complement strand
CCATGAAGCCGACGAGACCATCTCGATCGACGGGACGCTGGCCGGCGTCACCGTGACCGGCACCACCATCACGCTCACTAGCGAGGACGCGGCGGTCACGACCCTCACGCTCACGGTGGATGCAGACACGGGCACGAACGACGTGCAAACGTCCGTGGCGGAGAACGGGGGTCGCAAGACCGTGCGGGTGACGGCAACCTTGGGCACCACGCGGTTTGCCACCGAGCAGACGGTGACGGTGACCGTCGGCAAGGCCGCGGACTCGGCGACGGAAGGCACGGACTACACGACGGTCGCGGACCAGACGATTACGATTGCGGCGGGCGCGGCCAGTGGCACCGTGACCTTTGCCCTCACCCCCACCAACGACGCGTTCCATGAAGCCGACGAGACCATCAGCATTGACGGGACACTCACCAGCGTCACCGTGACCGGCACCACCATCACGCTCACTAGCGAGGACACCGCGATTACCACGGTCACGCTGACGGTGGATGCGGACACGGGCACGCCCAGCGTGCAAAGGTCCGTGGCGGAGGCCGGGGGGGCGAAGACGGTGCGGGTGACGGCGACCGTGGGCGGCACCACGCGGTTTGCCACCGAGCAGACGGTGACGGTGACCGTCGGCAAGGCCGCGGACTCGGCGACGGAAGGCACGGACTACACGACGGTCGCGGACCAGACGATTACGATTGCGGCGGGCGCGGCCAGTGGCACCGTGACCTTTGCCCTCACCCCCACCAACGACGCGTTCCATGAAGCCGACGAGACCATCTCGATCGACGGGACGCTGGCCGGCGTCACCGTGACCGGCACCACCATCACGCTCACTAGCGAGGACGCGGCGGTCACGACCCTCACGCTCACGGTGGATGCAGACACGGGCACGAACGACGTGCAAACGTCCGTGGCGGAGAACGGGGGTCGCAAGACCGTGCGGGTGACGGCAACGCTGGGAGGGACGCACTTCGCCGTGACCACGCCGGTGACGGTGACGGTGGGCCAGAGCGACGACTCGGCGACGGAAGGCACGGACTACACGACGGTCGCGGACCAGACGATTACGATTGCGGCGGGCGCGGCCAGTGGCACCGTGACCTTTGCCCTCACCCCCACCAACGACGCGTTCCATGAAGCCGACGAGACCATCAGCATCGACGGCGAACTCACCGGGGCGACGGTCACGGGCACCACCATTACGCTCACCAGCGAGGATGCCGCGGTCACGGCCCTGACCCTCTCGGTAGACGCGGACACGGGCACGGAGCACGTGCAGAACAGCCTTGCGGAGGACGGGGGCCAGAAGACCGTGCGGGTGACAGCGACGCTGGACGGCACGTCGACCTTCACCGAGGACCAGACGGTGACGGTGACGGTGGGCAAGACGGCGGACTCGGCGACGGAGGGCACGGACTACGCGACGGTCGCCGACCAGACGATCACCATCCCGGCGAATACCGCGAGCGCGTCCGTGACCTTTACCCTCACCCCCACCAACGACGCATTCCATGAAGAAGACGAGACCATCAGCATTGAGGGCGAACTCACCGGGGTGACCGTGACCGGGACCACGATCACGCTCACCAGCGAGGACACCGCGGTCACGGCCCTGACCCTCTCGGTGGACGCGGACACGGACGCGGACGGGATACAGACCTCCGTGGCCGAAGGCGACGACCCCAAGACCGTCCGGGTGACGGCGATGCTGGACGGCACGTCGACCTTCACCGAAGACCAGACGGTGACGGTCACGGTGGGCCAGACCGCTGACAGCGCCACCGAGAGGAGCAGAAACGTCAATACCGCCGAGGAGAGCCAGAACGGTGATACCGCCACTGAAGGGGCTGACTACGAGACGGTAGCGGACCAGGAGATCGTGATCACCGCGGGCGAAGCCAGTGCCTTCATCGAGTTCACCCTCACCCCGAAACAGGATATATTCTACGAGGGCACGGAAAGCATCAGCGTGGATGGGGAACTCACGGATGTCACGGTCACGTACGCCACGATCGAGATCACGGATGACGACACAGCGCCTGATGCCCTGACGCTCTCGGTGGACACGGATACGGACACGGACGGCACGCAGACGTCGGTGGCCGAGGACGGGGGCGCGAAGACCGTGCGCGTGACCGCAACCCTGGACGACGAGACGACGCGCTTTGCCACCGATCAGACGGTCACGGTCGTCGTGGGGCAGAACGGCGATACCGCCACCGAGGGGACCGACTACGAGACGGTAGCGGACCAGGAGATCGTGATCACCGCGGGCGAAGCCAGTGCCTTCATCGAGTTCACCCTCACCCCGAAACAGGACACGTCCTACGAGGGCACGGAAACCATCAGCGTGGAGGGGGAACTCACGGGCGTCACGGTGGCGCCGACCACGATCGAGATGACGGACGAGGAGGAGGCGTCACCTGTCAACCTGTCGGTCTTGCCAGATTCGGTGGTAGAAGGCCAGCCGGTCACGGTGATGGCGCAAATGACCCGGGCGCTTTCGGATCCGGTGACCATCCCGGTGACCCTGACGTCGAACACGGCGAAAAATGAAGATTACGAGACGCTCGCCAACATCAGCATCCCTGCCAACAGCCGCACCGGAACGGGCACGATCGCGACCAGAGACAATTATAGAGACGAGAACGACAAAACGTTCACGGTGGCGTTAGGCGACCTGCCGGCGATGGTGACAAGGGGAACCCCGGCCTCCGTGCTGGTGACGATCCTGGACGACGACGAGGCGGGGATCGACCTATCGACTGCATCCCTGCGCATCGACGAGAAGACTGACGGCACGGCACGCTATTCGGTCAAGCTGCGAAGCGAACCGATGGCACCGGTGACGGTGACGGTGGCATCCGACAGCACAGACATTGTCACGGTCTCGCCAGCCGGTTTGACCTTTACGGCCGACGACTGGAACGTCGGCAAGGCTGTGACGGTCACCGCCGGCGTTAACGGCTCGGCTCGGGTGACGCATACGGCATCGTCTTCGGACGGCAAGTATGCAGGACTCACGACGACGTTACAGGTGCAGGTGGACGAACGATTTGATACGTCGGCGTGGCTGATACGCTTTTCGCGCACCCACGTCGGCCACGTGCTGGACGGCATCGCTGAACGAATGCAGGTCTCGCCGCAACCGGGCGTGCAAGTGAGCCTTGGAGGACAGGCTGTCGAACCTGGGACACAATTAGACGACAACGGATTGCCTCCGCTCGCAACAGATCGCCCGATACCGAACGGACCGGAGAGCACTGCCGGGACCCAGACCGTGACAGCCCGCGAGGTGCTGATGGGAACGTCCTTTGCGCTGACAGGAGAGAAGACGGCGAACGGGTCGACCTGGTCGGTCTGGGGCCGGGGGGCACGGTCGTACTTCGACGGCAGGGAGGGCGCATTGGAACTCGACGGCGACGTGACGACAGCGATGTTGGGTATTGACCGACGGCAGGGACGTTGGCTAACGGGCCTTGTACTGACGCACGGGCTGGGCGAAGGCGATTACAGCCGCGTCGATGGCCGCTCAGGCAGGATGAAGTCCCATCTCACCATGATAACGCCCTGGGTATCGCACGAACTAAATGACCGGATAACGGCATGGGGCGCGTTCGGCTATGGCCAAGGCGGGCTGACGTTTAAAATGAACCAGCGAAAGGCGTGGCAGGCGGACACCAAGACCCTGATGGCGGCGACGGGCGCGCGCGGCACAGTCATCGGAACGCCGGCGGCAAGCGGCTTCGGCCTCGCCGTGAACTCCGACGCGCTATGGCTCATGGCGAGATCGGACAAAGAGGACAGCGGCAAGCTCGTGCCGACGTCCTCCCAACTCTCGCGGTTGAGGCTCGGGCTGGAAGGAAGCTACCGCATCGCGATGGAGGACGGCGGCCTTGTAACGCCCACGCTGGCGAGCGGTGTGCGCCATGACGCGGGCGACGCCGAGACCGGCTTCGGAATCGAACTTGGCGGCGGCCTTGCCTGGAGCAACCCGATGCTCGGGTTGGGGCTGAACGTCGAAGGGCGGACGCTGCTCGCGCATACAGCGGACGACTTCAAGAACTGGGGCTTCGCCGCCTCGTTCGCCTTCGAACCCGACCCGGTGGCAAAGCGGGGTCCGTCGTTCAGCCTTTCCCAAAAGATGGGCGGGCAGGCCAATGGCGGGGTCGACGCACTGTTCACGCCCGACCCACTGGAGAAACGCAGTAGCGAGGCGACGGCACGCTGGACGGCGGAGGCCGCATACGGCTTCCCGGCCTTCGGCGGGCGGTTCACCGGCAGTCCGTATATTGGATTCGGCCTGGCCACGGGCATGCACAACTACACCCTGGGTTGGCGGCTGACGCCGGCAGGGAACGGCTCCTTCTTCTCGTTCGATCTCAAGGCGACGCGCCAGGAAAGCGAGAACGCCGAGCCGCAGCACGACGTGCGCTTCGAGGTCACCACCAGGTGGTGAGACAAGACTCACGGACCGCTGCAAGTATAGAAGGAGGAGAAGCCAGATTAATTGTCCGGGGCTTCGACAATGTGGTTTTCAAAGCGAGTACAGCCTTCGGCCAGCAACCGGTTCGTCAGCATTTCCCCGGGCCATTCAATCGGCAGGTCAGCGGTGAAGACCCAGACGTCAGGCGAGGTCCAGATCGGACCGTGGTCTTCGGGCAAATCAGGATCAAACAGGTCCGTCCATACGGGCATATAGACCCCGTTCCCACATTGCGTGTGCAAATGGACGATAGTCCGACTCCTGACCGGAGGATCGAGGTCATGCCAGACCGCCGCCGTTTCATCGGCCAGTCGATGGAGTCTCACCGCGTTCTGCGCGTCGAACATGCCGTACGCGGCATACACCGGCACTTCCAACATATTCGGCGCCAGGGCAATTTCAGGGCATTGCGCCCTCAGACCTTGAAGCAGAATTTCCCGTTCTTTGTCGGGGGTACTTTCCGGGAGGGATGAATCTCTTGCCCCGATCAATTCAAACAGCAAAAAGGCCGTTGACTCAACGGGCGGATGCAGACGAGCGGTAATGGGTTGCCGGCGCTGGGAACCGGCCATACAGGACAAATGTTCGTGAAGTTGTTGAAGGGTCAAGAAATCAAGCGTCGTATCGGTCAGCAATCGCGGTTCGACCGTCACCACGGTTCCCGGGGGAACGTGCAAACACTCACGGAGCAGTTCCGCAGTTTTTTCCGGATGAATCTTTAAGCCGAGAGGCGCGGCCAGGTTCGCCTGCAGGGGCAACTCGATTGCGCCCAAAATGGCATAGGCCGGGTCGTCGTCATGATCGCTCTCGATCAACACCGAACACGCGGCCTCCGCCAACAGGTCGAACAGCCACTCGGCCATTTCTTCATCCAACGCCGCCAGGACGGTGAGCACGTCATGCTCGCGGTCCTGTTCGAGCAACGCCTGCAGGACTTCGATGGCGAGTTCGGAATCACCGTGATCGTGCCGGCGGGCATTGATCAGGTGAATCAGGTCTCGGGTCAGGGGATCGGGGCGATACCAACTGGACATGTACGAAATTCAAAATCCATGTAATCTCACTTCAGCTCGACAGCTCGAGAGTGAGGATGACATCAACTTGATGTACCGTCTTTTGTCTTTTGTCTGTTGCCGGTTACAGGATGCATTCTGCATATGGAAAATTCGATATGCAACCCATTTTCTCCAAAGGCAGGAACCGCGGACCTTCTCCAAGGGTTCTCCATGCAACACGCCACACCTTCACGGGCCTGGCGCAATTTGACATGCCTCAAGGCGAGTGGTAAGAAAAGGGGTATTGTGGCCATCGACCATGACCTTGATTTCGACGACGACCTGGACGAGTTTGACGACCCTCGACAGAAACCACCCCGCCGATGGTTGAAGTTCGTCCTGATCATCCTGTTGGCCGTGGGAACCTGGTACGTGATGATGGAACCGGAATTACGGTCTTCCGTCATGCACATGGTAGCCACGGTACGCGGCGCACTCGATTCGCTCGCCGAAGATCCCGTTCCCCAACCCGAACCGAAAGTCCAGCCGCCGGCCACGAAGGTCCCTCCCGTTCCGGCTTTTCACGAAGGGCAACTCGTCACCGTCGCGTTACGGGAAGGGAGTCAAGCTCGCTTTCGGTTACGCAATACGGCCGAAGGAGAACAAGTGGGGCCTCTCGTGAAAACCGGCGATACCCTGACGGTGCTCGACGGGAGTCTCATCAAAAAACGGTGGGTCTATTTCGTCCAAACACCTTCCGAAGACTCGGGATGGATTAAGGGCACGTACCTTCAATCTATGCCGTAAGTTGCATCCACGCAGATGCCCACCATCCCGGAAGCGCATTCCTATTGCACGTTAAAGGCGAAAGACAGCGGGAGCAACTTCTACTATTCTTTTCTCTTCTTACCCCGTCCCCGCCGGGAAGCCATGTGTACCGTGTACACGCTGTGTCACGAGTTGGACGCGGCCGTCGATCATCCTCCCCACGGAGTGGATCCATGCGACCGGCTCGCGCAGTGGCGCCGGGAAATCGAGGCGGCGTATCAAGGCGTCCCCCAATGTCCGGTGACGATCAGTCTTGCGGATCACGCCAGCAGGCTGGGGATCCCCCTGGACTATTTTCAGGAACTGGTTGCCGGCATGGAAATGGACCTGACGATCAGACGATACGCCACCTTTGACGACCTCTATCCGTATTGCTATCGCGTGGCGTCGATCGTCGGATTGATCTGCTTGAAAGTGTTCGGGACCGTGGACCCTCGTGCGCAAGACTATGCCGTCAACCTGGGCGTGGCTTTTCAACTGACCAACATCATTCGCGACGTGGGAGCCGATGCGAAACGCGACCGGATTTACGTGCCGCTGGAAGACCTGGCCACGTTCGGCTGTTCCGAGGAACAACTGTTGAGCAAAACCGCTTCACCCGAATTCATCCGGCTCATGGAATTCCAGGCCGCCCGGGCTCACGACTACTATCGAAAAGCCCAAACCGTGTATGACGCCCTTTCATCGACCGATCGTCGATCCTTGCTCGTCGCGGAAATCATGCGCAACATTTACTTCAACCTGTTGACCCGTATAGAAAGCACGCGGTTTGCCGTGTTTACTTCCCGGATTCGCGTTCCGCCGTTCCGTCGCGCAACCCTGGCCCTGACCACGTGGGCGCGCCGGTCGTTCCAAAACCGCGTGTCCCGGAGGACCTGAGTTACGTATGTCGCTCGCTGACCTCTGTGAATCCTTGCGCAACTGCCGGGAATGCCGTCTGGCTTCCGGACGGACCCAGGTCGTGTTCGGCAACGGAAATCCGAACGCTTCGATCATGTTCGTCGGAGAAGCCCCGGGGTTCCACGAAGATAAACAGGGAGTCCCGTTTGTGGGCGCGGCGGGAAAACTGCTCACGGAATTATTGGAATCAGTTGGGCTTTCCCGGTCACAGATTTACATTGCCAACGTTATCAAGTGCCGCCCACCTCAAAACCGCGACCCCGAACCCGATGAAGTCGAGACGTGCAAGCCCTTCCTGTTCCAACAGATAGAATTGATCAAACCGCACCTGGTCTGTTCCATGGGCAACTTCGCCACCCAAACGCTGCTGGGAAGAAAGGTCGGGATCACCAAGGTCCACGGACAGCCGTTTCAACTAAAGGAGTTTCGACTGTTTCCGCTGTTCCACCCTGCCGCGGCCCTGCACAACGACCGTCTCCGGCCGTTGCTTCAAGAAGACTTTCAAAAATTGAAACGGCTCTTGGATGAGATGGCGGCTCCGCCACGGGAGCCTGAAACTCAGGTAAGTACCCAACCCGTCCAAATGGATTTGTTTTGAGGGTTTTGGCCTGCGTGGGCTGTCACCCCTCACCCCGGCCCTCTCCCTCAAGGGGCGAGGGAGTAGCTTCGGGTTCCTCGGAGTCTGCGTCAGCTTCTTCGTCTGTCTCTTCGAATTCTTCTTCCGGCGTTTCAAACCACTTCACCAGCATGTCTTCCCACCAGACCTCATCGACGTCCGCGCCCGGATCGACTCCCAAAAACGACACGTCGGCTGCGGTCATGTCCGGGGCAATGTCCGTGGGACGATGCCGGGCTCGGTCGACCACCTCCTTGGTCGCGTACCCGCCGACGATCCAGGACGGCGGATCAGCGCGTCGGGATTTATACGCTTGGAGTTGATGCTTGAAATAGACAAAAATGTTCCGTTGCGCGACATCTTCAAACCCGCTGGGCGGCAGGCTCAGGATTTTCTCGATTTTTTTCCGCCATTCCCGCTGGTCGTAGCGTGAGGTGACCAACTGCAGGGCTCTTACTCCATCTTCAACGTCAAGTGGCATACTGACTCCTTCGATTTCCGGGGCAGCATTGTCTGCGAAGTCCCCCTCACCCCAGCCCTCTCCCTCAAGGGGCGAGGGAGCAATTGACTCATACATTCAATGTCCGCCCACCATCATCTCGCGGATGCGGATGGTGGGACTCGCCAGTTTCCCTCGAAAGACCAGATCATTCCCGATCGACTCGATATCCTGAAACATCTGTTTCAAATTGCCGGAGATCGTCACTTCCTCCACCGGATAGGCCAATTCGCCGTTTTCAATCCAAAAGCCGGAGGCCCCGCGAGAATAATCTCCCGTGACCACGTTCACGCCGAACCCGATCAATTCGGTGACGTACAACCCTTGGGTGACGGACTGAATGATCTCGTCGGGCGACTCCTCACCGGGATGAAAAAACAAATTCGACGGGGATACGGTGGGATTGTCGCCGATGCTCCTGGACGCGTTTCCGGTGGAGGTCATCCCCAACTTTCTCCCGGAATACGTATCCAACAAATAGTTGGCCAGCACGCCTTGTTCCAGGATCATCGTCTTGCGGGTGGGCAACCCCTCCCCGTCGAAGGGCCGGGACCCGAGCTTGCCGGGCAGGCAACCGTTGTCTTCGACGTTCACGTGTTGCGAGGCAATGGGTTTTCCCAACTGCCCCAGCAAAAACGAAGCGCCTTTATACAGGGAATACCCGGAGACTGCACTCGCGAGATGCCCCAACACACTGCCCGCCGTTTCCGGGTCGAAAATCACGGGAACCCGTTGGGTCCCGACCTTTCGAGCCCCCAAGCGCCGGAGCGTCCGCTCCGCAGCGATCCGTCCGATTGACTCAGGACCCTCCAATTCATGCCGTTTCCGCGAAACCGTATACCAATAGTCCCGCTGCATGCCTTGGTCATCAGGGCCTTCGACCACGGGCGCCACGGACAGGGAAAACCGGGAACTCCGGTGGTACCCCAGAAACCCGTGCGTGTTCGCCAGCACCACCGCGCCATAGGCCGAATCACACTCCGCCCCCTCCGAATTGGTCACACGAGGGTCGACGTCCAGGGCGGCCCGTTCGGCTCGTTGCGCCACGTCAATAGCCTCTTCCACGGGCATGGTGGTGGGATCATACAGGTCCAGGTCGGGCACGTCGGTCGCCATCGCAGCCTGTTCCGGCAATCCCGACGTTTCATCTTCGGCCACGGCCTTCGCGAGGGCGCAGGTATCGGTCACCAACTGCTTGAGCGAGGATTCGGAAAAATCCGAGGTGGACGCGCTGGCGGAACGTTTCCCGAAAAACACTCGAATTCCCAGACTCTTCTCCCGCGCCTTGCTCAGCCGGTCCACGGCCGCCAACCGAACCTGAACCGATAGGGAATCCCCCTCCGCTACCATGACGTCGGCTTCAGTAGCACCGTGGACTTTGACCCGGTCGATCAATTCAGCGGCAAGTATCTTCAGGACTTCCGGGGATTCATGCATGATGCAGCAAATTGTCGGATTACGCTTCGCTCATCCGATCTACGCTCTCTCACCCTCACCTTTGTCCTCTCCCATCAAGGGAGAGGAAATACTCCCTCTCCCCTGGTGGGAGAGGGCTGGGGTGAGGGGGCAGAACACTAGGCGGACGTGCCTCCCACCGT
Organism: Nitrospira sp.; assembly: GCA_028819435.1. Classification (GTDB taxonomy): domain Bacteria; phylum Nitrospirota; class Nitrospiria; order Nitrospirales; family UBA8639; genus Bin75. The sequence continues at coordinate 13,136 of JAPPLK010000040.1, read as the reverse complement.
AATCTCATCGATTCGAATTGTCGGCAACCCGACGCCGACCGGCACGGATTGGCCTTCCTTTCCGCAGGTCCCGATACCCGAATCCAATTGCAAATCATGGCCGACCATGGATACCTGCTTGAGCACGTCGGGCCCGCTCCCGATCAGGGTCGCCCCTTTGATCGGCTTCGTCACTTGGCCATCCTCGATCAGGTAGGCTTCACTCGCCGAAAACACGAACTTGCCGTTCGTAATATCCACCTGTCCGCCGCCGAACGACACGGCATACAGACCTTTCTTGACGGAGCGCAGAATATCCTCGGGTTCGGACGTGCCGGCCAACATGAAGGTATTGGTCATCCGGGGCAGCACGACGCTACGGAAATCCTCGCGCCGGCCGTTGCCGGTAAGCGGAATGCCCATGAGCCTCGCGTTCAGGCGGTCCGTGATGTACCCGCGCAGGATTCCGTTTTCGATCAGGACGGTCCTCGTCGTGGGCGTACCTTCATCGTCGATATTGAGCGACCCCCGCCTGGAGGGCAACGTGCCGTCGTCCACGATCGTACACACGTCGGACGCCACGCGCTGGCCGATCAAATTGCTGAACGCCGACGTCTTCTTGCGATTGAAATCCGCTTCCAACCCGTGCCCAACGGCCTCGTGCAAGAGAATACCCGGCCAGCCGCCCCCCAGGACCACGGGCAGAATGCCAGCCGGCGCGTCCACGGCATCGAGGTTCAGGATAGCCTGCCGGGCGGCTTCCCGGGCATACGCCCGCGCTCGATCCTGTTCATGGTAGAAGGAAAAGGCCACGCGGCCGCCGCCGCCGAACGTGCCGACCTGTCGATTGGTCCCTTCTTCGGCAATACACGTCACTTGAAGCCGGGATAACGGCTGCACGTCGCCGGCGCGCAAGCCTTCGGTCGTCGCCACCAGCATAACCTTATGATTGGTATTGATGGACGCCATCACCTTCGTGATCCGGGAGTCATAGCGACGCGCTTCCTGATCGATCAGGTTGAGCAGGTCCACGCGCTCCTGCGTAGCCACGTCGGTCAGGGGCCGTTCAAGCGGATAGAGATTGTGCGTCCCGGCCGGCCGATGCGTGACGGGAACCGTAACGTCGCCTTCCGGCGAATCGGCGATGTACCGGGCGGTATCCGCGGCAATTTCCAGGTCCCGCCGCGACAATTCATCGGAATAGGCAAACCCGGTTTTTTCCCCGGCAGTGGCCCGGACCCCTGCGCCCTGGGAAATGCTTTTGACGGCCCGTTTGACGATACCCTCCTCCATGGACACGGATTCGGAAATCGTGGATTCAAAATACACGTCCGCGTAATCCACGGCACGGACGTTTACGCGTGCCAAGGCCTGCTCGACTTCACGTTCCTCCAAGGCAAAATGTTCGAAGGGCACAACCTGTTCAGACATGATCTCTACACTTAGCACGACCACCAAAATTTGCGCAAGAGAGGAACGTTTGACAAGGCAGGGCATCACGATTAGACTGTTTTTAAGCTGTTTTTCGAGTGCAATGTCTCATCTCGCGGTCAACTTTGACACCAATGCCGATGCCTCTCCATTCGACACAGTCCTTTGCGGAACTCACGAAGGACGATCTCCTCTCCCAACTTGACCAGGAAACCTTGCCCCGTCACGTGGCCGTGATCATGGATGGGAACGGTCGCTGGGCTTCACAGCGTGGCCTGCCCCGCATTGCCGGCCACAGGGAAGGATTGGTTGCCGTCAGGGACGTCCTCAACGCCTTTTACCTGCTGGGGATTCCCATCGTCACGGTATACGCGTTCTCTCAAGAGAACTGGAATCGCCCCCAAGCCGAAATCGACTTACTCATGACGCTGCTCGAAGAATTTCTGCACCAGGAACGGCAGACGTTCCAGGCAAGAAAAACCCGGTTTTTCCCCATTGGCTTGCTGAACGAACTTCCGGGTTCCACGCAGGACATGGTGCATGCCGTGGCCCAGGAAACCGAGCATTTCACCGACCACACCGTGGCAGTCGCGCTGAGTTACGGCGGACGCTCCGAAATTATCGACGCCACGAATCGCCTGATTGAAGACGTGCAACGCGGAAAAGTCCCGGCGGGGTGCGTTCATGAAACCCAATTCGAGCAGTACCTGTCCACTGCCGGTCTTCCGGACCCGGACCTCCTGATCCGCACGAGCGGGGAAGCGAGAATCAGCAATTTCCTGCTCTGGCAAATCGCGTATACGGAACTCTATTTCACCAAGACCCTGTGGCCGGATTTCCGGCGACGCGACGTGTTGTTGGCGCTGCTCGATTACCAGAAACGGGATCGTCGTTTCGGTCGTCTGCCACGTGCCGTCTCTCCTCAAAACAGGCTGTGAGCACGAATAATGTGAGTGAGCCCGTCTCCGGCAGCCAGACAAACCACCCAGATCCCCTCATAGCCCGCCCTTCCACACCACGATTTAATCGCAAGCGCGTCCTCTCCGCCCTGGTTTTGCTTCCCCTGTTGTACGTGCTCAACCGGCACCTTCCTCCGGTGGCGTTCTTTGTGTTCATCGCCCTCATTGTTCTCGTCGCACAATGGGAATTCCTGGGACTCTTCTTCGAGAAACACCACCTGCCCCAACACGCCCTCGTGAGTTTGCCGGGCACGTTGCTGCTCCTGCTTGCCATGCAGTGGCCGGCGGTGTTCGATTTTTCCCTGACGCTCTCGATTATCTTCGTGAGTCTCCTCTGTTATCAGGTCGGCTTCGCTCCTGCGGAATCCCGCCATCTTGTCATGGTCGTCATGCTGTTCGGGATTCTCTACGTCGGGTATACCCTTGGGCACGTTCTGTGGCTGAAGGAACAACTCAACGGGACGATGTTGATTTTCTTTCTGATGTTGGTGACGTGGGCTGGCGACACCGCCGCGTACTACGTTGGGAGAAGACGGGGGTCGCGGCCCCTGGCACCCCAATTAAGCCCCAAGAAAACCGTGGAAGGGTTTCTGGGAGGTTTGATTGTGGCTCCACTTATCGCTTGGCTCGGGCACGTCTGGTTTCTCCCGGCCGTGACGCTGCTCGAAAGTCTGGTCCTGGGTGTGTTGTTCACCGTACTGGGCCTCCTGGGAGATCTTTCCGAGTCGGCCCTGAAACGATACGCCGGTGCCAAGGATTCCGGCACCCTGATTCCCGGGCACGGAGGCATGTTGGATCGCGTGGACAGCCTGCTTCTCAACGCGCCGGTTTTCTATTATTATATGACGTTCGTGCATTAGCGAGGGGCGGAGGGACGGCACAGGGGCCTGCCCCTACAAATAATCATGGGCTCTCCTCAGCCCGTAGGGGACGGCCCCCGTGCCGTCCCGAATGAATGGTGCCGCTGCCCTCCCCTCACCCCTCCTTACAAAGGAGGGGAACTCGTTATAGGTCGGATTAGCGTAGCGTCATCCGGCAATAGGGATTCCATAAAATGAAACAGATCGTTCTTCTGGGCTCAACGGGCTCGATCGGCGACAGCACCCTCGACATCGTCGCCAAATTTCCCGATCAATTTTCGATTTTGGGACTCGCAGCCCGGCACAGTGATGAAAAACTGGAAAAACAGGTCCGTTCGTTTCGTCCGAAATACGTAGCTTTGGCCGACCCGGCCGCGGCCCAGCGACTCCGCGCCCGCCTGAACGATCCGGCGGTCCAGGTTCTCGACGGACCCGGCGGCGTCACGGAAGTAGCGGCCCTACCAGAAAGTGACCTGGTAATCTCGGCCATCGTGGGCGGAGCCGGCCTGGTCCCGACCATGGCCGCGATTCAAGCGGGTCGCCGGGTGGCCCTGGCCAACAAGGAACCCATGGTCATGGCCGGGCAACTGATGCAGGCCGAGGCGCACCGCCAAGGCGTCCCCGTGTTCCCCGTGGACAGTGAACACAGTGCGATCTTTCAATCGCTCGCCGGCCATCGACGAGAAGACGTCCGTCGCATCATCCTGACGGCCTCCGGCGGTCCGTTTTGGGACTGCACCAAGGAATACATGGAGACCGTGACGCCGGAGCAGGCGCTCAAACATCCGAATTGGGACATGGGCGCAAAGATTACCGTGGATTCGGCAACCCTGATGAATAAAGGGCTGGAAGTCATCGAAGCCCGGTGGCTGTTCGATTGTCCTCCCGCTCAACTGGACGTAGTGGTGCACAGGGAAAGCATCATCCATTCCCTGGTAGAATACCGCGATGGATCGGTGATCGCGCAATTGGGCCTGCCCGATATGCGCACCCCGATCAGCTACGCCATGGATTACCCGCGACGCGTGCCCCTGGATCCGCCCGCGTTGGATTTATGGAAATACGGCAAATTGACGTTCTATGAACCTGATCCCGTGCGCTTTCCCTGTCTGCGGCTGGCCTATGAGGCGTTGGAGCGCGGGGGCACATGCCCAGCGATTCTCAATGCCGCGAATGAAGCAGCAGTGGATGCGTTTCTGCATCACGGGCTCCCCTTCGGACACATTGCCAACGTCATCGAGCGAACCGTACAATGTGCCGACGTGCAACCGCTCACGTCATTGGAGGATGCCCTGGAGGCGGATCGTTGGGCCAGGGACAAGGCCGCAGAGTTTATCCGCACTGGATCCTGACGTTAAAATTCGCCGGCTACGAGTGACCTGATGTCTCCCGATATCATCTACGTGATCGTTCAAAAAATCTGGTGGTTTTTGGTGGTGTTGGGCGTCCTCGTGACCTTTCACGAGTTCGGACACTTCATCGTGGCCCGGTGGGCCGGGGTCAAAGTATTGAAATTTTCCCTGGGTTTCGGACCTAAACTCCTGAGTCGTCAAATCGGAGACACGGAATATCTCATTTCGGCCATTCCCCTCGGCGGATACGTCAAGATGTTCGGGGAAGAGACTGGTGAGCCCGTGCCGCCGGGTGAGCGGGAACTCTCATTTTCCCACAAACCCTTATGGAAACGGACCCTCATCGTGGCGGCCGGTCCGGGGTTCAATTTTTTCCTGAGTTACCTGATTTTTTCAGCCTGGCTGGCCGTGGGCGCTCCCCTGCCCATCCCGACGTTCGCCGAACTCTCCCCCACAATCGACGCCGTCAGGCCGGACTCCCCGGCCGGCCGAGCCAGGCTACAGGCCGGGGACCGGATCACGAGAATCGACGAACGCGATATCACCACGAAAAATGAAATCTATGCCGTGGTAGCCGAAAGCGGCGGACGGTCGCTCGCCTTCGAAGTTCGCCGGGGCAATACCCTGAAAACGTTCTTTGTCACACCCGAACTCTACGATCCTGGGGACGTCGAGCATCCCCTGTACGTCATCGGCATCGAAGAGGCGGCTCCCGTCGTGACGGCCGTCATGCCGGATATGCCGGCCGCCCAAGCCGGGCTCAAGGAAGGGGACCGCATCATCGAGATTCAAGGAGAGACCATCCAGACCTGGTCACAGATGACCCGCATCATCAAGACGCATCCTCGTGACTCCCTCAGCATGCAGGTTGAACGTGAAGGTACAGTGCTCACGTTGACGATCATCCCCGAAGCGCATGAGGTCAAGGATCAGGGCATAGCGACCACGATCGGAAAAATCGGCATTATGGGATCGGGGAGATCGGTGATCCGTGCGTCCTCACCGCTCACGGCCGTGTTCCAAGGCGTGAAAGCCACGTGGGGATGGTCAGAACTCACGGTCGTCGGCATTTACAAAATGCTGACCGGAGAAATCTCCTCGAAAAACATCGGGGGGCCCATCATGATTGCCAGCGCCTCGGGCACGGCGGCCGAGCGAGGCCTCGCTGACGTCATGTTCTTCGTGGCCATCCTGAGCATCAACCTGGGCATCCTGAATTTGTTGCCGATTCCCGTTTTGGACGGCGGTCACCTGTTCTTCTTCGCCTGTGAAGCGATCCTGGGACGCCCGCTGGCCGAGCGGCAGCGCGAGTTCACTCAACAGGTAGGGATCGTCCTGCTCTTCGGGATTATGATTTTCGCGTTTTTCAACGACATCCAACGTTTGCTGCAATAGTTCAGCTTGTAGGTCTGTCATCTATGCCCCCAACCCCCCTGCCCCCCCTGCTCAGGGGGGAGAGGATCTGCCGTCCCCCTGAGAAGGGGGAGTGAGGGGGTTGTCTTTCAAAAACGAACGGGAGCGTGAAGTCGAAGGGGATGAGTGAACACACACCTTAAGGACGACGTCGAATATGCGAACAAGCCAACTGTTCATCCCGACCCTCAGGCAGACCCCCGGCGAAGCTGAAGTCGTCAGCCACCGGCTCATGTTGCGCGCCGGCATGATCCGAAAGGTCGCGGCCGGAATCTACACCTACCTTCCGTTGGGCCTGCGCGTTCTCAAGAAAATCGAATCTATCATTCGCCGGGAAATGAATCGCGCCGGGGCGCAGGAGTTGTTGATGCCGATCCTTTCTCCGGCGGAACTGTGGCGGGAAACCGGACGATGGGATTTCTACGGCAAGGAATTGCTGCGATGCCAGGACCGGCACGACCGCGATTTTTGCTTCGGCCCCACGCATGAGGAAGTCATTACGGACCTCTTCCGACGCGAGATCCGTTCCTATCGACAACTCCCCATGAACTGCTACCAGATTCAAACCAAGTTCCGCGATGAAATCCGTCCCCGTTTCGGTTTGATGCGCGGGCGTGAATTCATCATGAAAGACGCCTACAGTTTCGATGCCGATGAAGAAAGCGCGCGCCTCAGCTATCAAAAAATGTACGACGCCTACGAGCGGATCTTTACGCGCTGCGGTCTCAAATTCCGTGCGGTTGAAGCGGACACGGGACTGATCGGCGGCAGCATGTCGCATGAATTCATGGTCCTGGCCGATACCGGAGAAGAAACGATCGTGTACGACGAAGGAGGTTCCTATGCCGCCAACGTCGAGTTGGCGGAAACGCCGCCTCCGGCTGAAGAAGACGGTGCCGCGCCGCTCGCCCTCGAAGCCGTGCACACCCCGGGGGCCAAAACCGTCGAAGAAGTCTGCACCCTTTTGAAGGTTTCACCGGATCGCCTCGTCAAAACCCTCCTCTACCAGACGTCGGCCGGCGACGTCATTGCGATCCTGGTCCGGGGCGACCACGAGGCGAATGAAATCAAAATCAATCGTTTCCTGGGAACGACGGAGACCGCGCTGGCAAGCGCGGAGACCGTGAGCGCCATATCGTCCGCGCCGGTCGGCTTTGCCGGGCCGGTCGGGCTCACGGGTATCCGCATCATCGCGGACCACGCGGTCAAGGCCATGCGGAATTTCGTCGTCGGCGGAAACAAAAATGATACCCACCTGATCAATGCAAACTGGGACCGGGATTTTGCGGTCGAAGCATTTCTCGATCTCCGCCAGGCCCGAGCCGGCGACCTGTCGCCTCGAAGCGATGACCGGCTGCAGGAGGCCAAGGGCATCGAAGTCGGCCACGTCTTCCTGTTGGGGACCAAGTACAGTCAAGCGATGAACGCGACGTTTCTGGATACGGACGGGCAGGAAACCCTGGCGATCATGGGATGCTACGGTATCGGCGTCAGCAGGACCGCGGCCGCGTCCATCGAACAGAACCATGACGACAAAGGCATGATATGGCCCGTGCCCATTGCGCCGTTCCACGTTCATCTCTTGCCGGTGACGGCCTCGGAGCAGGTCGTCCAAACAGCCGGCATGCTGTATGACGCGTGTATCGAGGCCGGCGTGGAAGTCTTGTGGGACGACCGCGATGAACGGGCCGGCGTGAAATTCAACGACGCCGACCTGATCGGGGCACCATTTCACGTCACCATCGGCGACCGGGGCCTGAAACAAGGCGTGGTCGAACTCAAGCAACGCAACACCGGAGAAGTGGTGCAACTCCAACCGGCGGACGTGATTCCCCACGTCCAGGGCTTGCTGGCCTCCTACGATCTACCGGTTGGGTAATCATCTGCAAACGATCATCCGCCCCAGAATCACAGACAATGACACCTGAATTCTGGTTGAATCTTCAGCGCATGTATGATCTTGACGTGGCCCGTTCTTCTACTGATGTCCGGGCCATCCCCTCACTTGTCGCTCCATAGCGCCACCGGATGGCAGAGACGCCGTCTACCTGAAGCGTTTTCTCATCATGTTCGCCTTCCTCGGTGAATGCTCCCTCACCCCAACCCCTTCGACTCCAGGCGCGTGGTGCCTTACGCTCAGGGTGACCGGAGAGGCACCCGTTCGTCCTGAGCGTAGCATAGCGAAGTCGAAGGAAGCGTAGTCGAAGAGCCTGCCCTGAGCTTGTCGCAGGGGCTCATCCGACCTGTCCCTACGGGCTCCATCCGGAGCACATCACTATTTCCGCATTAGATTGACATGAGAAAGAACCGAATGATACGTTTATTCGGATTGCACCCATCATTGCTGCAAGAGAACTGGTTGTAGAGATGATTACGCAAATGAACGTGCGGGGGTTGTTGTTTGACCCCTATAATAATGCTTATATCGTCATCCTTCGGGACGAGGAAAACTCCGATATGCTTCCGATCTGGGTCGGGAAATCCGAAGCGAGCGCCATCAGTTTTGCGTTGGAGAACGTAGCCCCGCCACGTCCCATGACGCACGATTTGATGAAGTCGATTCTGGACAACGTGGATGCCAAAATCTTGAGCGCCGTGGTCACTGACTTAAAAGATAATACGTACTACGCCAAGATTCATCTCTGGTACGGCGATTCGGAATATTCCATCGATTCAAGGCCCAGTGACGCCATAGCCCTGGCGCTACGCGCCGAAGCCCCAATTTTTACCAAGGAGGAAGTCCTGCAAAAACAGAATTCCGAGGAATTGGAGCGATGGCTCGAAAATTTAAAGCCTGAGGATTTCGGCAAATCCGAGACGTAGCGCGCGACGCCCTCTCGTTAAACGGAACCCGTTGTTCACCATAGGAACCCCTGATCCCATAGTCATGAGCGTCGAACAAAATACGGACCTCGTCCCGTTAAAAGTTCACGGAGTGCTGGTTGATCCCAATACGGATACCCAGGTCGTCATCCTCCGCGACGAAAACAACGCCGACGTGCTGCCTATTTGGGTGGGCACGGCCGAAGGCACGTCCATCCGCCTAGCCCTGGAAGACGTGGTTCCACCCAGGCCGATGAGTCACGATTTGATTACGAGTCTCTCGACTCACCTGGGCCTGAAAATCTCCCAGGTCGTGGTCACGGACGTCCAAAACAACACGTACTACGCCACGGTGTACGTGTCTTTGAATGGACTCGAACGAACGGTGGATTCCCGACCGAGCGATGCGATCGCCCTGGCCCTGAGGGCCAAGTGTCCGATTTACGTGACACGGGACGTTCTCAAGAGAAGAGCCGGTGACAACTTGGATGCGTGGCTGGCTAAACTCGACCACAAAGAATCGCAATCATCCGAAACATAACTGGAGAATCACTGATGCGCAGCTTTCAAGCCAAACCCCACGAGATCGACAGGAAATGGTATATTCTGGACGCCAAGGGCATCCCGCTCGGTCGCTTGGCGACGCAGGCTGCCACGCTGCTCCGGGGCAAGCATAAACCGACGTTTACGCCCAACGTGGATACGGGCGATCACGTGATCGTGATCAATGCCGAAGCGATTCGACTGACCGGGAAAAAATTGAAGGATAAAACGTATTATCACCATACCGGATATCCCGGCGGGATCAAATCCATCACCGCGGAGCAACTCTTGAAAAAGGCCCCCACGGAAATCGTATCCAAAGCGGTTCGGGGCATGCTGCCCCATAGTCCATTAGGGAAAAAAATGGCGAAGAAGTTGCGCGTCTACGTAGGGACGGAACACCCGCACGTCGCGCAACGTCCGGAGCCCTGGTCATAACCACTTGCTAGAGGAACCTCTGATTTAGAAAGGCCCTTGCCGATGATCAGCCAACGACACTATGCCACGGGAAAACGTAAATATGCGATCGCCCGCGCCTGGATCGAACCGGGTCCCCCGGAGATTACGGTCAACGGCCGAGCGCTCGACCACTATTTCACCCTGCTTGCACATCGCATTCAGGTTGAAACGCCGCTTGAACTGACGAATACCCGGGGACAATTTCGCATCAAGGCCTCGGTCTGCGGTGGAGGCGGCGCCGGCCAGGCGGGAGCCCTTCGCCACGCCATAGCCAAAGCCTTGGTGAAAGCAAACCCGGATTTTCGCGCGACTCTCAAGAAAGAAGGCTTGCTGACGCGCGACCCCAGGGTGAAAGAAAGGAAAAAATACGGGCAAAAAGGCGCTCGAAGCCGGTTCCAATATTCCAAGCGTTAACCACGCGGACGTTCCAGGATGGTGATGAAAAAAGGGAAGGCTTCGATGCCTTCCCTTTTTTCGTCCGGATGAACAATCATGCGTCGCACTCGATTAAAAGCAGCCGTACTGGGAGCCAGTGGATATACGGGCGGGGAACTCCTTCGCTTGTTGGGCGGTCACCCCTGCGTCACGGTCACCCACGTAACCGCGGACAAGTCCGCCGGCCTGCCGGTGACTTCACTGTTTCCGCACCTCGAAACGTTTCATGGATTTCGTTTCGCGCCGCTGGACGTGAACTCCATCCTGAAAAAGATCGACGTGGTGTTTTCATGCCTGCCGCACACGAAAGCCATGGAGCCGGTGGCAGCCTGCGTCCGGGCCAAAACCCTTGTGATCGACCTGAGCGCCGACTTTCGGCTAACGGAGACGAAAACCTATGAACAATGGTACGGCACCCCGCATACGGCACCCGCGTTGCTCAAAAAGGCGGTGTACGGGCTTCCGGAACTTCATCGAACGCGAATCCGGCGCGCGCGACTGGTTGCCGCGCCGGGTTGCTACCCGACGGCGGCCATCCTGCAGTTGGCGCCGTTACTGGCCCATCGGATGATTCAAGCAGGCACCATCGTCGTCGATGCCAAGTCCGGCATTTCAGGGGCGGGACGAAGCCCGGGCCTGCCCTATCATTTTCCGGAAGCGCATGACTCCCTGACGGCCTACAGCGTCGCCCGACACCGTCACGCGCCTGAAATCGAACAGGAATTGAACCGGCTCATGGACGGTTCGAAAGGAAAAGGGAAGCGCGCGCGCGTTCTCTTTACGCCTCACCTGGTCCCGATGAATCGAGGACTCCTGAGTACAGCCTATGCCAAACTCCGGACCCCGCTCACGAACAATGCCGCCTTGATGCTGTACAAGGATTTTTATGCGAACGAACGTTTTGTCAGAATCCGGGAAACCTCGACGGCCATCAGTCCCATCCACGTTCGAGGATCGAATTTTTGTGACATCGGCGCGTTTGTGGATGAACGAACAAACCACGTCATCACCGTGTCGGCCTTGGACAACCTGGTCAAAGGCGCGGCCGGACAAGCCATCCAATCCATGAACCTGATGATGGGATTTCCGGAAGAGACGGGACTGAGGGCACCGGGGATTTTCCCATAGGGGCGGGCGACCGGCCGGTCGCCCCTACACGATCCCCTCACCCCAGCCCTCTCCCACGAAAAGGGGAGAGGGAGTTCCCCTCCTTTGTAAGGAGGGGCGAAGGGGAGGGAAAAAATGTGCAAACGACAAACCTGCGTGAAGGATTCCTGTGGAAATGGCAAAGATCAAAGGCGGCGTTACGGCCCCGAACGGCTTTCTGGCCGCGGGGATTCACGCCGGCATCAAACCGGCGCCAATGCTGGACCTCGCCCTGATAGTGTCAACTCATCCCGGGATTATGGCAGGAACGTTGACACAAAACCGGATTGTGGCACCTCCCGTCATTTTATGTCAGCGGCAACTCAAAAAACACATGGGACAAGCCGTTCTCGTAAACAGTGGAAACGCCAATGCGCTGACTGGGGCACAGGGAATGGCTGACGCCCTGGAAATGCGCAAACTCGCGGCGACGGCCTTACGTCTTCCCGTCGGTTCGATGTTTGTCGGGTCGACGGGAGTCATAGGCCGCCCGCTACCAATGCCCGCCATCCGTGAAGCCGTCCCGCCTCTTATCCGGCTCCTGGGCCGGTCCGGTCATAAGCCGGCGGCCCAAGCCATCATGACGACGGACACCAAATCGAAAGAGGTTGCCGTGCAGGCCGAGATAGGAGGACGGCTCGTGACGGTCGGCGGGATGGCCAAGGGCTCAGGCATGATTCATCCCGATATGGCAACCATGTTGGCCTACCTGACCACCGACGCGGCGATTGCCCCGCAAGCGCTTCAAGTCGCGTTGACGCGAACCGTAAACGACACCTTCAATTGCATTTCCGTCGATGGGGATACAAGCACCAACGATACGGTGTTATGCCTCGCCAACGGACGAGCCGGTAATCCGGCGATTCAGGCCGGCACCCCCCAATGGGAAACGTTCTATGACCTGCTGTACGAAGCCTGCATGGCGCTTTCACTTCAAATCTGCCGGGATGCAGAAGGGGCGACCAAAATCGTCGAAATCATCGTGCGCGGGACGAGGACCAATCGTGAAGCGAAGACCATTGCTCAAACCATTGCAACGTCGTTGCTCGTGAAAACCGCGGTCTTTGGAGAAGACCCCAATTGGGGTCGAATCGCGGCTGCCGCCGGGCGGGCGAGCGTCACGTTCAATCCTTCCAGGCTTAGCCTGCAATTCAACGCGACTCGAGTCGTGGACCACGGCCAAGCGGTCGGGGGCCGGGCAGCCAGCCAAGCACAACGCATCATGCGGAAGAAACAGTACGTCATGACGCTCTCAGTGGGCAATCACCCGGGGCATGCCAGGCTCTGGATGACGGATCTTTCCTACGATTACGTGAAAATCAACGCCTCCTATACCACCTAGCGCGCCTCATTGTAGCTGCGCCATCCCTGCTCGGGGGCAGGGACGTGCCTTATCCCGCCGTCTTCCAAACCGCATAAGATGCGGCAGCTACAAATCACGGCGTTTTTCTAAGAATAACGCTCATTGTCAACTATTCCGGATAAATTCCATGCCTAAACCCCCACACTTCGCTATTGACACCTGTGCGCAATTATGGTATTGGCGATTATTACAGAATATTTATTCCAGAATCTTTTCGGCGACTATGTTGCGGAGTTGCCCCAACAAAGGAGGAGCCGATGGTGTTCGGAATAACACAGCGAATGGTAGCGGCGCTGGCGACCGCCGTGAAGACGATCAGCAAGTGGGGCTTGACAAACAGGCCGGATTCTGATCTCACTATAATCGCCGGATC
>JAPPLK010000005.1 GCA_028819435.1 Nitrospira sp. | reverse complement strand
AAGGTGGACCCATGAACCGGTAGTGAGCATCCACCAGCGGTCCATCCTGTTCTCTTGACAGGCCGTCCGGATCGTTGGTACAAACTCCGGAGACGACTGCTTGATCGGTGTTGGACAAAGGCGTCCTCCTTCCCCGGAAAGGAAGAGGGCGTTTTTTTGTGATGCGAACTTGCCGGATTGCCATGGTGCAGATGAATCCCGTCGTGGGCGACGTGGATGGGAACGTGCGCGCGATAGGCAAATGGGTAAAACACGCTCGTCAGGATGGAGCGGATATCGTCGTCTTCCCGGAATTGGCCATCACCGGTTACCCACCGGAAGATCTGGTCTTGCGCCCGAGTTTTCTCCGCGACACGGCTCACGCCCTCCAATGGTTGACGACTCAGTGTCGGGATCTCACCGTGGTCGTCGGATATCTTGAAGAGGGAGGAAGTCCTCGTCCGCGGGAGAGGGTATCCTTCGTCGTTCCCTCGGGGCTCCTGCAGGTGTTCAATGCGGCCGCGGTGATTCATGACCGACGGGTCGCGGCCACCTGCCAAAAAACGTTCCTGCCGAATTACGGGGTGTTTGACGAAAGCCGGTATTTTTCGCCCGGCCAAAAAGCCTTGGTCTGCCAAATCCGGGGGGTGCGGTTCGGCGTGAATATTTGTGAGGATATCTGGTACGCCGGTGGGCCTACCCGCGATCAGGTCGCCGTTGGCGGCGCGCAATTGATCGTGAATATCAACGCCTCACCCTATCACGTGGGCAAGGTCAGAAAGCGGGAACGCATGTTGGCGGAGCGTGCCAAGCAGAATAACGTGGTGGTGAGTTATACCAACATGGTCGGAGGACAGGACGAAGTCGTGTTTGATGGCAACAGTATGATCGTCGATCCAAAGGGACAAGTCATTGCGCATGCCACAGCCTTTAAAGAAGAGCTGCTGGTGGCCGACCTGTTTTTCGATGGGGAAATGCATCCGGCGGGTCGGAAAACACGGGTCGGGCAACAGTATGCCGTCAAGCGAGTCAGGCTGTCTTCGGTGGAGCGACGGAAAACGAAAAAGCCGGTGCCGTTGAAAAATCGAGATTTGCCTCACGATTTGGAAGAAATCTATCAGGCCCTGGTGACGGGGGTTCGCGATTACGTGAGGAAGAACGGTTTTCGGCACGTGTTAGTCGCCGTCAGCGGAGGGATCGATTCGGCCTTGACCGCTGTGATTGCTGCCGATGCCCTCGGCCCCGACCGGGTGACGGGGGTGTTCATGCCCTCACCGTTTACCTCGCGGGAAAGCCGTAGCGACGCCAAGGCCTTGATGAAGGCTCTCCACGTTGAGTTATTGACCCTTTCGATTACACGTCTCTGGAAACAATACGTCCGGACCTTGTCTCCAACGTTCGAGGAACGCGCGTCCGACGTCACGGAAGAAAATCTCCAGGCGCGCATCCGTGGCACCCTTGTCATGGCCCTGTCCAACAAGTTCGGTCACTTGGTCCTGACCACCGGCAACAAGAGCGAAATGAGCGTCGGGTATGCCACCTTGTATGGAGATATGGCCGGCGGTTTTGCCGTGATCAAGGACGTCCCCAAAATCCTGGTGTATGACCTGGCACGGTACCGGAACTTGAAGGCCGTTGATACCCATGGCAGGATTGTGATTCCTCAACGGATCATCGACCGCGCGCCGTCAGCCGAACTCAAACCCGGACAAACCGACCAGGATGCGTTGCCGCCCTATGGAGTTCTTGACCCCATCCTGGAAGCATACGTCGAACAGGACTGTTCCCTTCGGGAAATCGTCGGCAGAGGTTTTACCTTGCAAACCGCCAAGCGCGTGATGGCCATGGTCGATCGTAGTGAATACAAACGTCGCCAAGCTCCAATCGGGATCAAGATCACGCAAAAAGCACTGGGGAAGGATCGGCGGATGCCGATCACCAATCGATACGTTAAGCATTGACGGACAATGTTCAAGCCGGTATACGAGGAGGTCAGGAGCGTGGTGTACGGCAACGGCACAGGGGTACGTCCGTGAATCAGGAATGCATGGAACAAACAGCGGATTTGTCTCAATCGGGTGCGTCCTCCACGCAAGCCGTCCTCGATGCGCGCCGTCAAGGCATGCTCGGGCGATTGCGCGCAGGGGCGTCCGGGATAGAAGTCGTGTCAGATTTTACCTCCCTCGTGGATACGGTCCTGATCGGCAGGTATCGAAGCGTGATCAGGCAGCGGAGCGGCGATGCGCCCTCGGGCATGCAGCACTGTTGTCTGGTGGCCGTGGGGGGATACGGTCGACGTGAACTGGCTCCGTATTCCGATATCGACGTCATGATGCTGTATCGCGCCGGCGGCGAAACGTTCGCCCAGGACCTCTCGAAGCAGGTTTTTCACCACTTGTGGGATTTGGGATTTCAGGTGGGTCACAGCGTCCGGTCGATTCACGATTGTATGGTAGTGGCGGAAGGGGATTTGTCGGCCAAAACCGCGCTGATGGAGTCACGGTTTTTAGTAGGCAACCCGGTCGTCTTTCAAGAGTTTCAGCGACGGTTTGCCAAGCGCGTGTTGGGAAGACGAGTAGGGAATTTCATCCGCGAGAAACTCGAAGAGCGGGAACAGGACTATGCCAAATTCGGAGAGACCGTGTTTCTCCTGGAACCGAACGTCAAGAAAAGCAAGGGGGGGGTAAGAGACGTTCACTTGCTGCAATGGGTTGGCATGGCCCGGTACCAGGCCGTCACGTTGCAGGGGTTGGTCGACCGTGGAGTCTTGGCGCACCAGGATTATACGGCCTTGCTCGAAGCGAGAGAGTTTCTGTTCAAGGTGCGCACCTTGCTTCACTTGGGCGCGGGTCGGGCCCAGGAAATCCTGTCGTTCGACGAACAAGTGCGCATGGCTGAGGAGTTCGGTTATCACGATGAACCGCACCTGCTGGGCGTTGAACAGTTCATGCAGCAGTATTATCGTCTGACCACCGGCATTCATCAGCGCGCGATGCGATTCGTGGAGCGTGCAGGTTCCGCAAATCTCTGGACTCGCCTCAAACGACTGTGGCCGGCTCCGTTGATCGACGGCTTTTTTCAAACGGTTGACGGGAGGTTGTCCATCCATGACGACAAACTCATGCAGGTCCTTGATAATCCGGAACGTCTCTTGGGCCTCTTTCGGGTCGCGCAAAAACAAGGAGTGCCGATTGACGGCCTGGTGCTGGAAGAGATTCACCGCCACATGGACAGCATGCCCGATCACCTGTTCGCTTCGCTGGCCGTGAGTCGGCGGTTTCGAGAAATATTATCGGGACCCGATGCGGTTGCCGATACCTTGACGTTGATGCATCAGGCCCGGGTCCTGGAAAAACTGATTCCCGCCTTTGGTCGTGTTCGGGGCCTCATGCAATTCAACCAATACCACAAATATACGGTGGACGAACACAGCCTCCTGGCCGTGAAAAAAGTCGAGACGTTAGGGAAACAACCCGGAAGGTTGGGCCAAGTGTACCGGGAGATTCGAGAGAAAGATCTCCTGCACCTGGCCGTGCTTCTTCACGACGTGGGGAAAGGACTCCCTGAAGACCACAGTGAAGTCGGCAAAAAGATCGCCCAGGACGTATCCGCCAGATTGGGATTCGACGCAGAAGAATCCCGGACTTTGGAGTTCCTGGTTCATGAGCACCTGCTGATGGCGAACACTGCCTTTCGACGGGACCCGCATGATGAAAAAGTGCGGCAGACGTTTTGCCGGGCCGTGGAAAGTCCTGAACGATTGAAACAACTCCTGCTCCTGACGGCCGCGGATATTGCCGCGGTGGGTCCGGATATGCTGACCAAATGGAAAGAATCCTTGTTAATCGAACTCTATTTTCTGTCGCTGCCTGAGGTGTCCGGGCAAAGCGAGCAGGTGGGGTCCGCTTCGGACGTCGAGTTAGTAACAAACGAGGTTCTGGCGGCTTGGAACCCGTCGGCTTCCTGTGGTCGAGCAAGTAGACAAGCCAACGAGTACCAAGCTCCTCCAAACCGTGAGTGGCTCAAAAGCCAATTGGAAACCTTTCCGGTGCGTTATCTTTCCGGAACGGCCAAAGCCCGAATCATCGCCCACCTGTCTGCCATCCGTTCCCTGACCTTGGAACGTCCCAGGGTCGAATCCACCTACAATCGTGAACTGAAGGTGTGCGAGTATTCGCTCATTGCCTTCGAGTCCGTGGCTTCCGGGATCTTTATGAAGATGACCGGCGTGTTGGCCGCCAAGGGCCTGCGTGTGCTTGATGCCCAGATCGTGACTAAACCGGACGGCATCGTGGTGGATACGTTTTGGGTCAAGGACCCTGATTTCAGCGGGGAGCCCACGCCGGCGAAGTTGGAAAAAGTGGGCAAGGCGATCGTCAGCGTGTTAAAGGGAGAACTCTCGATCGAAGCCTTTATGGAACAGAATCGACGCGTGTCATTTGGCAGCCGCATGCCGATTCGCCGTCATCGCACGGAAGTCAAAATCGACAATGAGACGTCGGATCACTTCACCGTGATCGACGTGTTTGCCGATGACAAGCAGGGCCTGCTGCATGAGATCGCCAAAACGCTGTACGAACTCGAGCTCTCCGTCCACTCGGCCAAGATCGGAACTCGTCTCGACCAAGTCGTAGACGTGTTTCACGTCACGGAACGCGACGGCAACAAAGTCGAAGACGCCGGGACGTGCGAATCCATTCAAACGAGGCTGCAAGAACAGGTTGATCGATTTTTACAAGATGACGACGTGACGTGAATATTTGCAGAGAGCTTGCCGCCTTCATTCGAGGCATGCAAATGCCCCCTGGGTTGCCATCCGTCTTCGGACCAATACCTACTTCCGTATTCCCGTGTTCAGAAATTCGTTGACAATTTCCTCTCTCATTTTTTGGTATGGGTTCCGTTGACAGGGGGTGAGGAAAAGTTTTTACAGGAAGGCTAGATGCAGGACATAAGAAAAGGGCGGAACTGAGGCCGTGGGCCTCAGTTCCGCAGAAGCACTGGCAACAACTCCGCTCCAGTTATTTTGCGTCCGAAGCTTTGGCCTCGCCGTCGGCTTTCTTTGCACCGTCGCCTTCGCCGTCGGCTTTCTTTTCGCCGTCGCCTTCGCCGTCGGCTTTCTTTTCGCCGTCGGCCGGAGCCTCGCTGGCAGCTTTCGTCTCGGGTGCTTTGTCCTCAGCCATGGCCATACCGGAGAAGCCGAGAACAAGCACGAAGACCAGCAGACTGAGTATGACAAAAGATCGAGTGATGTGGTGAATGGATCGCATAAATCTACCTCCTTATTGAACAGTGGTAAAGGTTGATGGATGCCCTAGCTTTAGCTCAGCCACCCATGTCGGTCCTTTGAACCGTTCGGGAACTTGCTGAATGGCTTGGTCAAGCTAGTGCGCGATGACCGGAGAAAAAACTCCTTTTCCAGTGCGTTGATGGTCAAGGCCGGCCAACGTTTTGGAATACGGTCCCGCGCCGTAGAGGCGATTAGAGATAATCAGGACCTTTCCGGTTTTGTTGCTTGCATGAATGAGTGCGCGCACTTCCTTTACCACTTTTTTTCTGCAATCCAGATCAATCCTTTCTGCCAGTCATGGCCTTTAAGGTTTTCAATCTTGCGCCACGTCGGCATCTTCCTGACATTCTCGGTAAGCGAAAAAACTGCGACGCTTCGAGTTTGTGCCGGCAGGGCGCAGTCCTCCTTCAATTCAAATAGAAACTCAACGGGGATGGGCGAAATATAAACCGTTTTCGCTCTCTTATCAATATCTTTTCGCATAGCCCAAAATTTTTGATTGGCATCAGTAGGGGGCCGGGAGATTTGTCAGGAGGAGATTGCCTCCCGGCATTGAGGAGCGGGACATTCTCCACTCCTTCAACAAAAAAAGCCTAAGGATGCCTACGGCACGCTTGGGCTCTGGACGCATGGTCTCTGGCTCTACGCAATCGATCTGTCAGGAAAATTTATTCGTATCGGCATCTCCTCGCATCATAAAGGGATGGTTCAAAACCCACATTTCGTACATGGGTATCGCGAACATAATCAAGAATGAGATTGTCATGAGCACGTCACCGGTCAGCAAGGTTAACACGAAGAGGGGAGACACGTAGGTGATCAGCCACGGTGAGACGAGATCCAGCGTCACGCCCACAAAGGCGACCCACGTGGTCAACATTTTCACGAGAGGGCTGCCCATGGTCAGGTACAACACGTGTACCATGATCATGAACACAACGGGCATCGTGAATAAGTGAAAATGAGTGGTTTCGGCCAGTTGCCCGAAGGACATGGGCTCGCCGAAGTTTTCAGGGGATCCACGGTAGTGCAAGGCAATACCCTTTGGCGTCAGGTCGGTCATGCTGTGGGCCCAGACAAAGGTAAAGACGAATCCCACAAACATGAGGAGCAAAAACCACGTATACACCAGCCGGATTTGCCGGTCGGTGTCGCGTAGCCGAAACCGGGTATTGAAATTCCGCATGGCAAAAACATCTTCACGTAGAGCCCTGAACTCTTTCCGTCATTGAGCCCCGTCCGCCATTACTGTTTGTGTTTACTGATTCGCCGACGATTCCCCCTCACCCCAGCCCTCTCCCTCCAGGGGAGAGGAAGTTTTTTAAGGAGGGGGTAGGGGAGGGAGAGTCTACACGATCTTATCCTCTTCCGTCAGAGCCCGAAGAGGACTTCAAGGAATCCTTTTTCCTGTTTGTTGGCTGCTAGAACGTTGCGGCCGAGCCCGCGAGGTTTCAAATAGAACTCATTCACCAGGACGAGCACGCGTTTGACTCCGGCGCTCGCGGACCGCACGGACATCGTGGCCCCGGTGATGTTGATGATATCGCGATTGATCCTGACCGGATCTTCGACGGTTTTCCCCTGATACTGATAATTGAAGCGTTTGGTGGCAATCTCGTTGCCCCGGGCTTCCCGGTACACCAGCACTTCAAAGTTCGTGACCTCGCCCGCTGAATCAATGGCCACCATGTACGTAATCGGACGATGCTTGCCGATGGTATTCTGGATAACCGCGTATCCGTCGATGTCCCCTTTGGTTTCCCCGATGAAGACGTCGAAGGTATATTCCGGAAATTTCCAGCCGATGACCTCTTCGACGAACGCTTTTTGCTCGGACGTCAACGTCAGGGTTTCCCGGCTGATCTTTTCGGAATCCGGAAACATGACCTTCGCGGCTTCATCCTCGGTGAAATAAATTTCCAGATGACCCAGTTCCTCGGGCGTAAGCCAGCGGTTGAGTTCATGGTCCCAAATCCGTTCCTGGGGTTCCTCTTCGGCGAGGACCGGTGATGAAAGGAAACCCGTGAACACACTGCAAACAGCAAGAGTAACGAAAAGCCGAATTCCCGCTTTCCTTCTTCCGTCATTCCCGCGAAAGCGGGAATCCAGTGTCTTTCTCTTCATTTGGGGTGGCTCCGTCTGGGAAAAACCCTGGATTCCCGCTAAAAACTGCGGGAATGACGAATCTTTTCTCTGTCTCAACTGACGACCGTACATCCTTCACTCAGCAGTTGGTTGGTAATCCGTTGGACCAGACGCCGCTCTTCCTCGGCATTGGGAGGAACGCGTTTCCAGGCTATGCCTTGCGACCGCGCGCCCACCGGAGAGAAAAACTCCCGGATTTGCCGGACGGAGACCTTGACCGGCTGCCGGGCCGCGTCTACGTTCACGACAAATCGCGCGCGTTCCCTGTTGCCCTGGCGTTGAAACACCCCGATACTTCGCTCGGAAGCAAAGCTTGCCCACTCGGTTTCAATCAACCCTTTGTCCTTGTCCTCTTGAGTCAACACGAATTCGCTCATGCTCGCGAGCGCCACGGACCAGGCTTGGTCATAGGAACATCCGGCCTTCACGGTGCTGGGTGCGCCGAAAACCGCGGCGCACCCCACCGTGGAGACGACCAGGAACAAGGAAAGAACAACGTGCCTACTCATAATTTTTCTCCCCTCTCACTTTCTTTTGCCCCTCTTCCCTGGAGGGAGAAGGCTGGGGTGAGGGGGCCTTTCTACTAGAAGTACGTGGACATGTTGAACTGGAACCCGTTGCGATCCGTGGCCGACCCGGCAGGCGAGGTCTTGCCGTGCTTATTCCACGTATAAGCCAACTTGATGACCGAATCCTCCAGCGGCCGGAAATTGATCCCCAAGGTCAAGCGATCGATGCGATTCGGGTTGGCATCGTCATCGGTGTTGGTATCCACCTGTCCCCAACGAACGGTGCCTGTAAACGTCGAGTCCCGTCCGAAGTAGCTAGGGAAGGTTTTGGTGAGGGCTTCCGGCATGAAGTGGTAATTCAATTGCACGTAATATCCGAACATGTTTTCAGGGACGATGTAGCTTGAGTCTCCTTGTGCAACATGCTGGCGCCTTGTTGCTCCTGTCGTATCCTGAGTGAAAAATGGTTCACCGGCGCGACGTGTATACGTCCCGTTTCCCTCGGCGTTGGACCAGGCAGCTTCACCTTGGATATCAAAGGCGCCTCGTTGCAGGTTCCCGTCGATGGCGATCAAGGTCAGGTCATGATTGTCGTCCTTGTCCCATTTACCGTGGTGAACGGACCCGGCCACCTCGACTCCCAACATCGGGCTGAACGAGACACGGCTGACGATAGCCTTGTTTTCGTTGTTATCCTTTTGAAAACTTCCGCGAGCAGATCGTAGCCCGCTTCCTTCCTCGACGGAAAAGTCGCCGTTATCGCCCTGAAAGCCGTTCACGACGTACAATTCATAGTCGATCTTGGAAAGCGTGGTTGGATAGAACGTGCCGAAAAAGCCGAGTCCGCTTTCGGCAAACGTGGAAGGCAGGATCAATCGGCTTACCATAGGTCGGAGAGGTAAATCATTGAGCGGCGAGTCGTGGATCAGGTTGAACCGGCCCATGGGCATGAGGATGATGCCTCCCCGCAGGTTGAATGCGTCGTTGAACCGGTAGTCCATGGTGGCGAATTCCATCTTGATGTCCCCGTCCGACTTGTTGCCTTGGGGGCCGCCGTGTTCAACCTCGAGTTCTCCGGCCACGCTGAGTCTGTCCGTGACCTGGGAATAGAAGAACGGGACGAAGCGTTCCTGGTCAAATTCCAGCTTGTTTCTACAATCCCGCGATCCCCCGGAGCATCGCGTGAGTGAGAAGTCGATGTATCCACCGATGATGGTTTTCGGAGCCTTGACGAAAGGTTTGGCGTAGATGGTTCGCCCGCCTTGCAGGCCACTGCCGCCCGAGAAGTCCGCACCGTAACGGATTGACTGTTTTGACGTGTCGCCCATGGCTGGCGAGGAGATCTCTTTCGGCGGCGTGGCCATGGGTGAGGGAGCCGCTGCAGGAGCCGCAGGAGCGCCCTTCTCCATCTTCTGCCGTTCGGAATACCACTCTTCAAACATTTTGCGAATCTGTTTCATCTGTGCCGGAGTAAATTCCGCATCCTCAGCCCAAACGGTTGTTTGTGGAATAATCATGAGGACCATCATTGCCCCCGCGATCAAAAAAAACCGTCGCATCAGACGACCTCCTTGTAGTTGGGGACTCTGTCGGTCCTCTTGACGACTAAAGGGGCTCTTAGTGCCCTCTTGAGTTACATCTTGGTAAGTTCAGCGTGTAATGTTTTGTTCCCTCTTTTTGAAAAATTATGGCTCTCTCCCCCTCCTCAAAGTCCCCTCTCCCTTGATGGGAGAGGGCCAGGGTGAGGGTGATTTCTCCTTTACTCAATTGCTATTGTGCGCATGGCGTTAAGGTGACTTCGCTTTCCCTGAGACTGTCATAGGAAATAGACACAACCCGTTTGCAGCGTTTACACTTGACTTCAAGACTATCTCCACGAAGTTTTGCGATAAGCTGACCGCATTCGCATCTGGTTTCGGCAGGCTTAAGCTGTTTTCCCAGCCACTGGGTGTTTCTATCGAAATTCATTGAATGAAAAAGGACGACAATGAAAATTCAGCTATTCAACGACGTATTGACAAAAATCAAAATGATTCTTGTTCTTATCTAAATTGAATTTGATAACGGTTATTAAAATATAGAATTTCCGTGACCCTGTCAACTTTATTTTGTCGTGAAAAATATGACTGCAAGCGGTTTCTCGTGTTGATAGAATAAGGCGTTTGTTTGGTCGTGCCCTCTTCTCTCCGGCCTCTCCGTAGTTGTAGCTGCCGCATCCCTGCTCGGAGGCAGGGAAATTCCTCATGCGGCTTGGAGCGGCTGTTAAGGAGAAGAAGCGCCATGAGATGGCGCCGCTACAAATAAGAAGAGCCCGTCAACTATTTTTGATAATTCCCCTTGCAAAGGAGGGGAACAGGAAGGTTATTTCCGTATCAATGAAACCAATGCGTCTTGTCTTGCTGGCGTTCCTAGGTGTCTCTTTCGTCTTTTGGACGGGCCTGGTTCTGTCCGGTCATGCTGCTTCACCACACGTGGTCAAGCGTGCCCAGATGCACATGGGTACCCTGGTCTTTCTGACTGCCGTGGCTCCGGAGAAACAACTTGCCCACGATGCCATTGACAAGGGATTCGCGGAAATTCATCGTTTGGAGCAAATCCTGAGTACGTGGATTCCCGGCAGCGAGCTCTCACGAATCAATGCTGCGGCCGGACAGCAGGCCGTGAAAGCCGGTCCGGAAACCATGGAACTCCTGACACATTCCCTGGAAATGGCCAGGTTGACGGAGGGAGGCTTCAACGTTGCCATCGGTCCGGCCGTCGAGGCCTGGAACGTCAGTCGTGAGGGGCGCATTCCATCGCTGGAAGAATTGGAGACCACGCGCCCGCTCATGGATCTCTCCGCCATTCATCTCGATGCGGAGGCGGGAACCGTCTATCTGGCCCGGTCCGGCATGCGAGTGGATATCGGCGGTATTGGCAAGGGCTATGCTGCGGATTTCGCGGCCAGTGTGATGCGGGAAGCCGGCGCTTCGGCCGGCGTGGTGGCCATTTCGGGGGACATCAAGACCTTCGGCCGCATGCCAGACGGTCAAAGGTTCACGTTTGGCATCCAGCATCCCAGAAAGGAAAATGGCATCACGATCGGGCAACTCGAACTCGAGGATGAAGCCGTGTCCACGGCGGGTGATTATCAACGCTATTTCGAGAAAGACGGCATTCGCTACCATCATATTCTCGATCCTCAAACGCTTCAGCCCGTGCGGCGCTCTCAGAGTGTGACCGTCGTGGCCAAAACCGGGGTGCTGGCCGACGGCCTGGATACCGGCATCTTCGTCATGGGCCCGGAAAGAGGCATGGCGTTGATCGAACGCCTACCCGGAGTCGAAGGCGTGATCGTCGGTGCTGACGGCACCGTGTCCGTCTCGTCCGGCTTACAGGACCGATTGCAGTTAAGCCCGCAGCCGTAAGCTCTGCTCTTGGCACTGCCTTTTGCTACGAGTGGTCTGATAAGTTAAGGAGACAAAAATGACCAATATGATCAACGAGCAAATATTGGTAATGATAATATCCTCGTTATTATCGGGACTCATCGGGGTGGCTGTCTCTTCTTGGTTTTATGCGCGTCTTGAGAAACGAAAAATGAAAATGGAAACTGCAAGAAAAATGTTCGGCAGCCGTCATGATATCAGCAGCACCAAATTCCAGGAATCGCTGAACGAAATAATGATTATCTTTTCTGACAGCCAAAAAATAATCGAGGCAGTAGAAAATTCTCTTACTATCGCCGCAACACCCCAATCTGCCAGAGCACCGGGAGCAGAAAACGAGGTTTTAATCAAGCTGATGAAAGCCGTGTGTCAAAATATTGGCATCAAGCAAAGACTTTCAGATGCGTATTATTTGAAATACTTCTTCGTGTCAAAGCATAATACCTAGCAAGTGACGGTCCTCCTTCAATTACTGCCGTTGCGCCCCAAAGGCGCCAATTAGGTTATTGCGTTCAAAGACTCCGCCCACTTCTTGATGCGTGTTGCCGTAGAACGTGCCGGAAATCAGGCCAGCACCGCCCTTGTTCTCAAACCGGCCTTGTCTGACCTCTAGGTGCTGCCACTGCATGTCAGGATACGCCTGAGGGCCACGAAGATTCGTGAAACCCACATCGAGCTTTCCAGTTATAAAGTCATAGGTCAGCGCGGTGTTTCCATTCACGGGCTGCGTGGGAGTCGTCGCGTCCACAGCCAGCACTAAGCCTGTCCATTCGGCTGATCCCATCATCGGGGTGGAGCCACTCGCGGTCACCCCGGAGAACGCAATAAGGTCTTCTAGCCCCTCGACGCTGCCATAGACGCTTCGCCCTTGATAGCGCGTTTGCTTAAGCCAAAAAAGTTTTGATCCATCCACCCACCATAGACGGTGTAATCAGTCGTGAAATTTCTGCCCTCATCGAATTCGACCGACGAAGTCTGACCACTCAGTACCCCGTTATAAACCCCATATCTCGGTGCGTCTATGCGAAGACTGGCATCCGAAAACAAGGCCGCTAATTCATTCAGCGACCAATATGGTTCCTCGTAGGCTGGTTCCGACTCACAAATCGTGCCGCCACATCTGGTTATTCCCCGAGCATTGGCATGAACTGCACTGCGTGACGTTACCACCAAGTCTGTCATGAGCAGAGAGTTTGCGGCTGCGCTTACCTGATTGGCTCGGTCTTGCACGTCGGACGGGGTTAATCTGCTGACATCGGGAGTGGAGTCCAGGTTGGGATTGACTCGGCCATTCCCATTGCCTCCATAAGCCGAAAAGACCACGACAACGTTCAGCGCGAATGCGCTCAACAAAATGTGCTTCATACAACACCTCGTAAAGATTGAAGATGGATAAAGCCACCCGATTCACAAAGGTCGGGCTGGCCCATCCAGTCAGGCAAGAGACTTCCCGTGTATTTACTGTGTGCATTTCTTAGCGAGACCGGAGATCAGCCCGGTTCCCCCTGAGACAGTTTTTGTATTTCACAGGCAACCCGACAAGGGCAACCTGACTGGATGGAGAGAAAAAGCGTAGAAGAAGGCAAGCAGAGCGTCAAATTGCCTACATAAGTCTCTTGATAAACGTCAGGACGACACACAACCACAAGATGGGCGTCAACTTAAAAGGACAACTCTAAAGTTTCTGAACTTATGCAGACAACAGCAAGTATGTTAAAGTAGTGGAATGGAAGTGTATCGCAAAAACCCCGTCCCAGTCATATACACCGAACTTGGGTTTGTACGTGCTGCTCCACCGTCTGTACTTGCGGATTGCCCGGAAGATCTTCCGCGCCTTCAACTACTCCAAAGCGTTGCTGGAGGACAATCCTGCCTTTCTGAGCTTGAACGCTCGCACTGGTTGATCGTAAAGGCCGAATTACCCGACGATATCTTCGCGCGGACTGGCAAGTCGTGGGACGTTGTTGAATGGCGATGAATGGCGAATGTACTTCTGGAAACTATGGGACGTTGAAACATTGGTAAACGATTCTCAGCCTGCAGAGGCTATACGCCTCGCCGATGCGGGTCTCAGTGCCCAATTCCTCAACTCACTCGCCCACCCCACATCATGTCTACCGATGCTTCGTGAAACTCAGAAGGTATTTGGTGAGGGCTACAAACTCAAGCAAGAAATAGCTGCGGCGCTTGAACAAATTGAAAGCCCTCTCATTGCTTGCTTAAAGCTTGGTACAATGAAGCAATTGAAGCCGTCAGCAAATTCTCGATCGCAAAATGTGACAGGTGATCCCCAAATATCACCTAGGCTCCGTGAAACGATCCTGAGAAGAGGTAATTACCGCTGCCTGTTTTGTGGCCAGGACGCTTCTGCGATATCGTTGGAAGTGAACCACATCATTCCGAGAAACTTAATCAATAAATTGAATCTTGCTTCTGCACTTCATACTGCCCCAGAAAATCTCTGCGTAACGTGCAGAGACTGCAACCGAGGAAAATGTGACAATCTGACAACCGAAGACATTGACTATTACTGGCGCATATTTTCCAACCAGGGGCATCCGAATCATGACCTCCTTCCACACCTAACAAAGCTTTCCGAGTTGCAAGCGTTATAGCGAAAGTCCAGCGACAAGGAACCACTGCACTAGCGCTACGGGCTTAGGCGTACTCGACAAGCAACATCAGCAGCACTCGACAACGTTTCGTTAAAAAAATCCTGCTCTTCATCTATTCCCCTCACTCTCATCAGACGCGTGGATCAAGCGTATACGGTATCTTTACGAAATCGTAGCGATCCGGTGGGAAGTCCTTCATGTTTCGCGTGACGAGATCGAGCCCGTTACATCGGGCGATAGCTGCCTGTAAAGCGTCTGGAAGGCGCCAGCGTTCGGAGCGGCGAAGAGAGGCTGCCAAATCCGCCTCGATTGCGGTGATGGGCAGTGTGGGGAATTGGTCAAGCAGTTCGACTGCAACGAGAAGGTGATTGTCGTCAAAGCCCGTGAGCACTTCCGCACGGGTTATCGGTGACAAAGCGATATTTTCGCACTCATCGGCGATGAATTGGGTGGCGGCGTTGATCCCGTTGAAGTGGTCAATGAGGATGACTGAGTCAACCAGCCATCTCAAAGGAGTTGCTCCCACTCTTTGCGAGTGTTGGATTGATAGCGGAGTCCGTCGCCATGCTTCCAGCTACCACGAGTGCTCTCGATCAACGCGGCGAGTCGTCCTGACTTGCCGTTGCCGTGACGCTCGCGGTATTCGCGTATGGCACGCCGCACAAGCTCACTCATGGGTACCCGCTGGGCTGAAGCTTGGCGGGCGAGCCATGTTTTGTCCTCGTCAGGCAGGCTGACGATAGTTCTGGACACGACTCGTTACCTCCGTGCTATCGAATGAACGGTAAGACTGCCATGGACGATTTGAGGCGTATCAGCCCCCATGCTATCGGGCTGTAAGGTACTCTTTTCCTTTCATGGACGCAAGAGATGAACAGAGGAAGGAAAGCGACAGGGCCGCACGAGGCGGCCCTTTTTTGTTGAATGTTGCGACGGAACGAGTTACTGCATGTGACCGCCGGTTCCGTGGCCCATATTTTTCTTCATTTTCTTGTACTTGGAATAGTCGCCGGGGTGTCCCATGCTGCCGCCATGGGACTTGATGCGTTCGTGAATTTTGTCCATTCGCGTTCGTTGCTCGTCGGATAATACGGCTTTGGCGTCGCGTTTGGCCTTGATGGAAGCCATGTACAGCTTCGTCTTCAAGGCATGCAGCTTGTTGAATTCCGCTTCAATGTCGGCAAAATTCGCCTTTTCGTTTTTCAGGACTTCGTGCAGATCAATGCTCGCCAATTCCACCTCGGCCTTAGTTTTGATCCGGTCTTTTTTGTAAGAAGTCTTGAGCGTCACCAGCTTTTGTTCCTGATCGGCCGTGAGGCTCATGCCCTCTTTGAACTTCAGGATATGCTTGATGAACTTGATGGCGTCCTGATGGTGACCGCCATGCACGGCCCCGTGCCCATGGCCACCATGTCCTTTATGGCCGTGCTTTCCGTGTCCTGACGAGTGCATCGTATGATGGCCGCCGTGTTTCTTATGCATCCCGTCATGATGAACGGAACCGTATGCGTCATGGGTGCCGGTACTTGCATGCATGCCCTTTGAATGTTCATGCATGGAGCCATGTGGGTCGGCAAGGGCCGGACCGGCAGCCAGCAGGAAGAAAACGACGAGTAAGGAAACGGGTAGAACCCAGCGAGGTGATTCATGCATTCTCATGTTGTGTTCCTCCTTGATCCATATGTTCAGTCGATGGAATAAAAAAGGGTTGAGACGTTTCGACGTTCCCGGTACTGCAACTGCAATCATGACACCATTATAAACGGTGAATGACGCGATTGCGAATCCCAACCAGTTTCACGTAATGCGAGAACACGCACTCGTCAGTTCGTCCATGCTTGGTATGAAAATCGCCAACGATGCTCCCCATTTGTCATTCCGAGCGAAGCGAGGAATCTCGTCGTTTCACCCGTCGAATGCCTGAAAAAGCAGATCCTTCGCTTCGCTCAGGATGACCACCTGTACTATTTTCATCTCTTGGTGTGCAGGCCGCAAGCCTGCCTTGGGGATTCCTGTCGAATACGACTGTGTGGGTGGCCATGACTTCCAGGTCCACCTTTGCGTCAAGCGGGAAGAATCGGGTCGAGGCTTCGCTGCTGTGCACGACGTCGCCGGATCCCAGGCGGATGCCATAGATGACCTCAGATCCGCGGAATTGACGGGATTCCACGGTTCCATCTCCATTCCCGTTTTCACGGACGTGGACGTCGTCCGGTCGAATCATGACCGAGACGTCCGTCCCCCCCTGGTAGCCTGGGGGAACCGGGAACGTCCCGAGCTGCGTCACGATCGCGGAATCGCGAATGGTTCCGGGAATGAAGTCGGCCTGTCCTACGAACTCCGCGACAAAAGGCGATACGGGAAGATGGTAGATGGTTTCCGGTGTGGCGAATTGTTCCAGCCTTCCGCTGTTCAGGACGGCCACGTAGTCGGCCATGGCAAAGGCCTCTTCATGATCATGCGTCACGAGCACGGCGGTGGTGTGGGTCGTTTTCAGCAGGTGCAGGAGTTCCAGTCGCATGCGTGCGGTCGTGTCGGGGTCCAGGTTGCTGAAGGGCTCATCCAACAAGAGCAACACGGGTTGCGGGGCGAGGGCTCGCGCCAATGCCGCACGCTGTTGTTGGCCGCCGGATAGCGCGTGCGGATATCGCCCGGCCAATTCCGAAAGCCCGGTAAGAGACAGCATTTCGTCGATTCGGTTTTGGCGGTCGTTGACCGTGGCGGACGCCAGCCCGAAGCCCACGTTATCCCGTACCGTCAAGTGGGGGAAGAGGGCGTAGTCCTGGAATACCATGCCGACCCGCCGTCGTTCGGGCGGGACGTGCCGGCCCGTTGTCGAGACAACGTTGCCGTTCAACCTGATTTCGCCGGAAGCAACCGGCTCAAATCCCGCGATGGCCCGAAGCGTCGTGGTCTTTCCGCAACCCGACGGCCCCAATAGACAAATGATGTCGCCTTTTCGCGCCGAAAAGGACATGCCCTCCACTGCCGGTGAACCGGTGTCATACGAGCAGGTCACGTCCTGTAACTCAAGCACAAAAGGCGTATCGTCGGGAGAAGTCATTGGTGTGAAAATAGCCCTAATCGGTCATTCCCGACGTTAGTAATCGGGAATCCAGTGGCTTTTGTCTTCACGAACGAAAAAAAGCAAAAACCCTGGATCCTCGATTAAGGATGTCGAGGATGACAGAGCGGTGCGGTTACGTTTGATCTTTCCGCATTAATAGTAACACGACCGGAATGGTAATGACCACGATCAGCAAGGCTGGAGGCGCGGCCAATTGGTATAGTTCCTCACTGGCTTCGAGCCAGATCCTGACGGCCAGGGTATCGAATCCCACGGGCCGCAGCAGGAGTGAGGCCGGTAATTCCTTCATGCATTGGACGAAGACCAGGATCCAGGCACTCAGGAATCCGCCCCGCACCAACGGCAGTGTCACCTGGAAGAACGTACGCAGGGATCGGGACCCGAGGCTTCGCGCGGCTTCTTCCAGGTTCGGGGTGAGTTGCTGAAGCGTGGACTCCATGCCTTGCAACGCCGCCGGGAGAAAATGGACCAGGTACGCCAAGAGCAGGACGAGAATCGTGCCGTACAGTTGGGGAACGGTTTGTGAGACCAGGGCCAGGACCGCGAGCGCGGCGACAGGTCCGGGCAGTACGTAGCCTGTATAGGCCCCTTGCACGCAAAAGGTGCCTGCCCAAGTCCGTCGCCGGCATGCCAGGTAGGCGAGGGGAATCCCGCAGAGGACGGCTGCGGTGGCTGTGAGCCCGGATAGGGAAACACTGTTCCACACGTAGCCGAAGAACTGGTGAGAAACGTCACCGGCTGATGCCGCCGTGACGGTCCATTGAACCAACAGGAGCACCGGCAGGCCGAATGCGGCTCCGAACACGAGCAGTAGATAGCTTGTAAACAGGAAAGTCGTAAGGGGCCCACTGGGTTGCGGCACGGGTTTTCGATACCGGCCAGTGGTCTGATAAAACCGGCTTCGCTGCCGGAACCATCGTTCGCCGAACAGAAAGACAAACGCGCAGGCCACCAGGACCAGGCTCAAACAGGCGGCGGCCGTGTTGTCGAAGCGGCCGGTCATCTGTTGGTACACGGCGTAGGTAAAGGTCTGAAAACGCAACAGCGACACCGCGCCGAAATCGGACGCGACGTAGAGAATCGCCAGGAACAGTCCGGCGATCAGCGATGGGCGGATGAGCGGCAGTGACACCCTGAAGAACGTTGTCACGCGATTGGCTCCGGTCGTGCGGGCAACTTCTTCAAAGGAGACGTTGAAATTCTTGAAAGCCGAACGTGCCAGCAGGTACACAAACGGAAACGTGTTCAAGGCAAGCACGAGCACGGCGCCTGCGAAACTGAATGGTGAAAAGAAGGTCGCCTCCGACCCGGCAAAGGTTTGCCATGCGTGTTCCAGGGTTCCCCCGCGTTTCAACAGGTACGTATAGGTATAGGCCAGGACGTAAGAGGGAATCGACAAGGGCAAAATCAGCAACCAATCCCATACCCTCGACCCGATAAAGGCATAGCGGGTTATGATCCAGGCCAGCGAGATGCCCAGGGCCAGGTTGATGACCGCGACGCCCAGGGAGAGGGAGATCGTGTTGAAGAACAGTTCCGGGACTCGCGTGGTCCAGAGTCGTCGCCAGATTGCCGGGTCCGCGGTCACGGCCGAAATGGTCACGTAGAGTAACGGCAGCATGAGCGTAACGGCCAGGCAAAAGCCGAGCAGAACAACCGGAGAAGGAAAACGAAAACGGACGGATGGCAGTGTGGGAAAAGAGTTAGCGGAGTCCAACGTCTTCAATGACGGTCATCGTGAGATCGCGGAGTTGAGCCAACCGGCTCAACGGGACCGAGGCTACCTGAAAACTCTGAAGCGGTAACAGCTCGGGCGCAGCTTTCACGTGAGAATTCAACGGATATTCTTTGTTCACGTCCGCGAAGGTTCGTTGCCCCTTGGGCGAGATCAGAAAACGGATCAGGGCCCGGGCCTGCGTCAAGCGTTTGGTGTGGGCGGTGATGCCGGCCCCTGCGGCATTCAGGACCACACCCATGTCTTGGTCTCCTTGATCCGTCAGGAGCGGGGCGATCGGCGCACTCGGATGTTTGGCCAAGTGGCGGTTGATATAATAGTGATTGACCAAGCCTGCAGCCACTTCTCCTCTCGCCACGGCTGCCACAATTTGCCGATTTTTCCCGTAGACGAATGCCCTGGCATTGTCCTTCAAGCCGCGCAGGAACCCGGCCGTGATCTCGTCGCCCTTCAGCGCACGGATGACCGACACGCCGGTCTGCAAATAGATGCTGCCGGCGCTGGGGATCGCGATTTTGCCTTTCCAACCAGGGTTGGCGAGGTCCAGGATGGAGGAGATGTCACCCGGGTTCACCATGGTGGTGTTATAGACAATCACCCAAATACGACCCGATAACCCGATCCAGCTATTGTCCGGGGCCCGGAATCGGCTGGGAATGGTTTCCTCCAAGTCAGGGATGGCAGTGGGTTGGAGCAGTTGCAATTCACGCGCGCGTTCCAGGGTGCCGGCGTCATTGGTGATGAGTACGTCGGCCGGAGTCCGGGCCCCTTCCATGCGTAGCCGGTTGATCAAGGCCGTGCTGTCTGCGGTGAGCATTTGCACTCTAATACCCGATTCGGCCTGAAACGCATCGAGTGCCGGCTGAATGAGCCTTTCGGCCCGGCCGGAGTAGACGACCAGGGTGTCATCGGCATACCCCCAAGAAGGGAGACTCAGGGTCGCCACGACTACGAACGATAGAAAAAAGGCTCTCTGCATCGGAATGGTGAAACGACGTGTGCTTGTGGATCGAAATTTCTGTAATCAAAAATCAGCAATCAAAAATCTTAAATACGGCGAATCCGTTGTTTCAACGGGGTCTTCCCTTTTTCATGGTCTCCAGGTCTCGCCCGCAATTTTTGCAATCGCCGTTCGGCAATTGCATGGGCGTACCGTACAATTCCAGTTTATGGGTCCGAATGGTGAACCCGTTTTTTCTGGCGACTTCTTCCTGCAACTCTTCTATCTGACAATTCTCGAATTCTATGATTTTATCACACACCGTGCAGATGAGATGGTCGTGGTGCCCTTTATGGGCCACGTTGTCGAACTGTGTCTGGCTGCCGAAGTGTTGCTCTTGAGCGAGGCCGGTATCGCACAGGAGTTTGAGCGTGCGGTAGACCGTGGCCAAGCCGATATGGGGGTCCTTCTTGGAGAGGAGCCGGTACATCTGTTCGGCCGTCACGTGTTCCATTTTCAAAAAGGTGGTGAGGATGTTCTCACGCTGACGGGTGAGCTTCAGTCCGTTTTTCGTAAGGTGTTGCTTGAGAACGTCAAGCTCTTTGGTGGGCTTCGCCATAAATAAATTCCTGCGTCTATGGGCATTCTATTAAACCGGAATATGGTTGAAGGGTCAAGCGGGAATCGTGGTTAGAGGATGAAATGGTCAAGAGCACACCAATGACCTTGCGTTGACGAGTCTTCGCGTGGCTCGTTAGGATCAGCCTCCTGCTGGGCCACTTGTTATGCGCAAACCGCAAGAGATTACGGTTGACCGGACGTTGTTGGTCTATGGGCTTCACCTGGCCCAGGAACAAGAATGTTCCATGGTCAGCGACGTGAAGGTGCATCAACTGATTTTTCTGGCCGAATTGCAAATGCTCGGCAAAGGGGTGCGTGGGTTGCATTACGAATTCATGCGGTTTCCCTATGGAGCCTTCAGCAAAGACCTCGATAATGATTTGCTGGCTTTGCGCAAGAAAGAACGGCTGCAGAATTTTGACGTCGTCGGTTCCGCGGAAGAATGTATTCCTTTGGTGGAGGAAGAGGTGACCCCCGGTGTTGAGGCTAATGAACAGGTTGTGGAAATTCTGCAATCCGTCGTGGAGACCTATGGGCCTCAGGACGTGGGAGAAATCACGAAATCCGTGGAGGACGTTGAAATCAGCGTGGTCGATCGACCCGAGGAAAAATTATGCGTCCGGGATATTCCGTTTCATTCCATCGTGCTTGTTCCCTCCCGCATCGAAGTAACGGGAGATTTTTCCGTTCCTGCCAAAACACTGTTGCTTCTGAACAAAGCATTGGGCTCATAACAGGCTCCCGTCATGACTCCTTTTCCCCTGGCTTAAACCACCCTCACCCCCTGCTTCCGCAGGAACAGGCTTAATCCTCTCCCATCAAGGAAGGGGAAATTTCATCCTACGAAAACGGTGCGGAGTGGCGCCGGGCCGATTGATCCGACCCGACTCCGCTCCTCGCGTTGCCGGTGTCCCCGCCATGATCGATAACAGTACGGCACTTATTCTGATGCGGCTACCTGGGGCGAACTCCCGACCGTAAGGCGATCCTGCATCCTGGCAAACGTTTTCTTGCCGACGCCTTTGACCCTTATCAAGTCTTCTACGGTCTTGAATGGCCCATTGGCGGTGCGGTAGTCGACAATCCGCTTGGCCAACCCTTTACCGATTCCCGGCAATTGTTGAAGCTCTTTGACGGTGCTGGTATTCAGGTCCACCTGGCTATCAGCGGCAAACCCCATTCCTGACAGACTGACGATGAGCATCAGCGCCATGATGCTGATCGTGAAATGCGAACGTTGGTGAATGTTTCTCATGGCTGTTCCTCCTTGTGAAAAATGGTGAATGGAAAAGATAGCGTCAAGCATTTCTAGTTTTTACGTTGAGCAAGGAACGTGCCGGAAAGACGGAAAAACAAATTTTCCGCAAAGGGCGTTACTTGATGTGAGTTTTGCGTTTTTTCTTTTCGGAAGGCCATGACCGCGTGACTGCGAGAAACGGCATGAACCGTTTACTCGGGAACGCAATGTTGTATCTTCAGGTGTCAGGCGAGCGAAGTTTTTCAGGCGTGGCAGACAAGCCTGACCGTAGCTGTCAGGGATGAAGGAACCTCTGATCCCCGATTAAGAACGTCGAGGACATGTTTATTGTGATAGCGGGATGCAGGGCAAGGCGTCCCGGAGCGAAACCCGAAGCTTATCATAGAGATAGGTGAGGGTTGAGCGAGGACACAACGCAGCCCTGCGCCCGATAGTGCATTAAATCAGAGGTTCCTTAATGGTGAAGCCGTACACGTCTCCAATTTTGGTGCGAAGGTATGAGAGGAACGGTTCGACGCTTAGCGCGCGGCCGGTGATCCGCTGCAGGAGGTCGTCGGACGAATATTGGCGTCCGTACTGGTGGATGTTGCGATTGAGCCAGTCTTTGAGTGGCAGCAGGTGCCCTCGTTGGATGTCGGTCTCCAGGGCGTGGACGTCCCGACGTGCCTGCTCAAAAAACATGGCCGCATAAAGATTGCCTAGGGTATACGTGGGAAAGTAGCCCAAGGCTCCCAGTGA
This sequence comes from Nitrospira sp., assembly GCA_028819435.1. Lineage (GTDB taxonomy): Bacteria > Nitrospirota > Nitrospiria > Nitrospirales > UBA8639 > Bin75. Next base: position 1,682 of record JAPPLK010000005.1, on the reverse strand, counting down.
CCAATGGACGTCCTGCAGTACGCCGTCGGCGTCCCGTTCGGGAGCGATCCCCAGGTATTCCTGCATTTTTTCCCGCCATAGACCGGGCAGGTCCTTGACTGCAACCTGTTTTTCAATCAAGGCCAGTTCTATTTCAAAACGCACCATGATGTGCAGATTGTACGTGACTTCATCCGCTTCCACCCGGACCAGGGAGGGCTTCACTCTATTCAAGGCGGCATGGAAGCGATCCATGGACGTGGCCCCGAGTTGTGACGGAAAGTATTGTTGCAGCAAGGGGAAGAAATGCGTCCAAAAAGCTTTGGATCGCCCCACGTTGTTTTCCCATAGCCGCGATTGGCTTTCATGAATGCCGAGAGAAAGCGCTTCGCCCAAAGGAGTGCCGTACTGTGCTTGGGCCAGGCCTTGCTCATAGAGGCCATGTCCTCCCTCGTGGATACAACTGAAGAGGCATGAGGGCAGATCCTGCTCGAAGACGCGCGTCGTGACGCGTACGTCCGTCGGGTGGAAAGACGTGGTAAAGGGGTGAGCCGAGAGATCCAATCGTCCCCGGTTGAAGTCGTACCCCATCCTCTGAAGCACCAGTTCTCCGAACGCGAGTTGCTGCTGTTTGTCGTAGGTTTGAAACAGGATCCGGTCATCCGGCGGTGAAGCGCATTCCCGGACGTGTGCCAACAGTTCGAGTAATCCGTGACGAAGCGTGGTGAACAGCGGTTGGAGTTGAAGTACGGTGGCCTTGGGTTCGTAGGTGTCCAAGAGCGCGTCGTACGGGCAATCGTCGTAGCCCAGGTAGTCGATCTCTTCAAATTTCAAGGTGATGATCGTTTGCAGGTTGGGAAGATATTGCAGGAAGTCATCGCGCCGGCGGGCCTCGGCCCATACTTGCTGGGCCAAGGAGCATTCGCGCTCCAGGCGGTTGATGAAATTCGATGGAAGTTTCTTGGCCCGGCTGAAGTCCCGCCAGGTTTCCCGGAGCAGGGCCTTTGAGGCATCATCAAGCCCGTCGGCGTTGGTGTTCGCCAAACCCGTTGCCGGATCGATAAGATGTAACAGGAGATCTTCGATCTCCGGGGCGACAAACTTGGCGTGAGCCAGGGTCTGGAGCGTGGCCAGTTGCTCGGCACGGGTTCGTCCTCCGCCGGCCGGCATATGGGTTTCCTGATCCCAGGACAACAGGGCTGCGGCGTTCTTGAGGTGTTGGATTTCCAGGAGTTTGGATTTGAGAGTGGTCAGGGCGGACATGTAACGTGAAGAGAGGGGTCTACGTACCCGCCCCCAAGGGTCTTTCCCTTACCAGATTTTGTGGTGCAGACCATAAAGCCACTATGCATAAAATATAGGCAATTTGGTCGCAATTACCTTAGGTATTTTGCAATTTTATACAGTACAAAAAGAATCCACAATGTTGCCCCCATTTTTTGTGGACGAAGCCGGTTGATGTTCAATAGTGAAATAAAAACATAAAGTTATATTTATCATGTACGTAATTCACAATAAGTTCCCGTGAACAGGCAGTGGATGACTGACAAGCTCGCACCTTTGTTCAGAAAAGAACGCGGGCGGTGAGATGTCGCAGTGACATGAAGTGGATTTCCGCTGGTAGCCAGCAGAAATCCACATAAGAATGCTTTAACGAAGGACAGGGAAATAACAATCGTCGGACAGGCTCGGGAGTTGGTAGT
>JAPPLK010000088.1:8266-24462 GCA_028819435.1 Nitrospira sp. | reverse complement strand
CGCGGCGGCCCCGGTGCATACCGTCGGCGTCGAAGTCCTGGCCCAGTGGTAACGCAAACGGCCTGAGGCCGCCCAACCGGCCACGCCGCTCCGCAGGTGTCGCTGCCGCATCTGATGCGGCTTGGCGTCCTTCTCAGCCATGGAGCATGAGGTCCGCAGCCAAGCCCACCGCAAAAGCCAGATCGAGCGTCCCGCCGACCCGGTACAGCCACGGCGGCCATGCGCCGAGCCAGCGTAGCGCCCGCTCCCGCCACGACACCGGCGCCCCCAGCAACAGACAGGCCTTGATCGTGGCCAATGCGCCGCACGCCGCCCAGACCCAAAACCCCATGAGAGCCGTGGTGCCGATCATCAACAACAGCCCGATCAGCAGAATCGTTTGCCCGAACCAGAAGCGCGGCCAGGGGTCCAAAAGAATCCGCCTGGCCCAAATGAGCGCCACGGCGGGCACGATAGCGACTATCAGCCCGGCCAACCCCCAGGCCAGGCTCGTCAAGCCCATGAAGAGGTCTGCCATCAACCCGTCAACGCCCCTTTCCTTGAGAGGGCGGACATCGCCGTGATTGCCCCGTCTATTCTGTATCAGGATGATACCAGAGAAACCGCCACGGCAAGCGTGGCATTCACCGCGTTTCAGTGTCAAGCGAAGCGCTTGCCTCAACCACGCCCTGCTGCGTATGCTGCCTGACGATTGTCGAACGCCTTCGCCCGAACACGCCATGACTGAACAAGCCCAAGAGACTGCGAAAGCTCTCGTTCAACTCATCCCCCCGTCCGTCGCTCCCGATTTCCTCGAAGAGTACGGACTGACCCTCACCACCCAACAAGCGCAAGCCGTCACCAAAGAATTGTTGGCCCTAAGCCTGTATTGGATCACCTGCGCCGTACGCGTGAGTATTCCAGAACCCGTTTGCAGCCGGATGCACCAAGCCATTCATGAACAGATCCGTAAAAAATGGGGTAGCCGGTTCGGGCTAGTCCACGTTCCCATAGATGAGTTTTATGCCGCGATGGAACACAAGCACCGGGCCTGGGAGGACATCACGCAACAGGGCGGGGAACCCATTGCGGTCTTAAGTGACGCCGCAGAGGGACTTGAGGACGACCACGTCATGACCTCCCACGCCCGGCAACACATGCTGGCGGTGCTGCTCGACCTGGTCCCGATCGACGAGATCGGCGAACTCGTCGCCGAACTGGAGGAAACCCTGAGATAGGGAAGGCGGTCGCACATCAATGCCCGTCCGGATGAGGAAACGGAGGGTTACAAATACCGGTGTGTGACGGCCTGACCCCGGTCGTCCAGTTCATACAGCAGCGGGGCGCCGGTGGGGATGTTGAGTTCAAGCACGGCTTCGCGGGAGAGTTGGTCCAGGTGCATGACGAGGGCGCGCAGGCTGTTCCCGTGGGCCACCACCAGGAGCGTCTCGTCTTTGGCCAAGCGGGGCCATATGTGTTCCCGGTAATACGGCAACACGCGATCAGCCGTGTCCTGTAGACTTTCTCCGCCCGGGGGCCGCACGTCGTAACTTCTTCTCCACAATTTCACCTGGGCCTCTCCGTATTGTTTTGCCGTTTCGGCCTTATTGAGGCCTTGCAATTCGCCGTACATGCGTTCGTTCAACGCCTGGTCCCGTTCGACCGGCAGCCCGGATTGGCCGATGACGTCCAACACGATCTCCAGGGTCCTGATGGCCCGCGTCAACACGGAGGTAAAGGCATGATCAAACCGGAAAGTCCGGAGTTTCTCCCCGGCTTCCCGCGCTTCCTGTTCACCCCTGGAACTGAGGGGAACGTCCACCCACCCGGTAAACCGGTTTTCGAGATTCCATTGTGATTCACCGTGGCGAATCAGGACAACGTGTTTCATGCCTCCTCCTCATGTGCGATCCGGGCGAACACCCATTCGCTTCGCTTCCTTCGACTTCGCTCCGCTACGCTCAGGACGAACGGGGGAAGAATCCGTGCATCCTGAGCGTAAGGCGTCACGCGCCTGAAGTCGAAGGATCAGGACAGGCAGGGCAGGCTCCGGTTCGCTCCTACAGGCCGCCCGGGGCTCTCCCCTTGCTTTGCCCGGACGCACCCCGTACCATGCCAGGCACGTCCCGCTCCCCGTCAGTTCCAGACAGGAGCACGCCTCCGAGACAACCGTCATGCCGCCTATGACTCAACCCGACCGACCTCGCCTCGACGCCCGGTGGTGGATTGCGCTGGGGCAACGGCTCCACATCCAAGAGAAGGTCGAGCAGTTTTTTGAAAACGCGGCCACGCCCCACAACGTGTTGGACCGCGTGGCGGAAGTCGATGGGGACATGCCGTACGTCCTATTCGTCCTGGTGCGCCATTGGATCCCCATCGTGTTGCCCCCGCCGGGTCGTGAACGCGTTTCCAAACACGATCCGGATTACTGGTTGGAATCGGCGCAGATCCTCAATGCCGCAGTGACGCGCCTGCGCGAATTAAAACCCCTGATCGACCTCTTGACGACGCCCAATCCCTTGGCCGGCCAAACGGCGCCTTCGGCTTCCCCGATCGTCGAGGTCGAGTTGGCCAACATGTTACAGGACATCGCCAAGGTCGCAGGCAGTTACGGCGGGCCGGACTATACCTCGATCATCAAAGACTTCGATCCCATTCCCCTGCGGCAGACGCAACCCTTTAAGCACAACAAGAAACACAGTGCCGAGTTATGGGTCGTGTTTCTGCTCCGCGAACATTTTCGCACCCTGAACCTGGGGAAGGACCGCTATTGGCCGCTGCTGACCGACGTGATTACGGCCGCCGGCATTCGTCAACCCAATGACTCTCCGTTTACCCCGGGCGAACTCAAATCCTGGTGGACCAAGAACTGGCCCCGGACCTATACCCTGTTGAAAGAGAAAAGCGACGACGGACTGCCCACGGTGCATACGGCTTACCAAAGCGACTATGAGTGGTTCCAATCATGGTTCGGGTGGGAACTGTCGCAACCGGCCGGCCCCGGCCACTGATTCCCGGCTCGTTCACGGCCGTCACAGGAACATCCGGCGGCCCTCCGTCTCCTCCCCGCCGGGCTCCCCGTCAGGCAAGGGAAATTCGTCTTCGAGCGGCGCTTCGCCGAGCACGGCAAAGAAGACGCCGATCTTCAACAAGAATGACGCCGCCACCAACCAGAACACGTAGGATTGTACACCGCCTTCATCCATGAGCTGCCGCATGCGGGTCGCGTGGTCCAGGGCGGTCCGGGCTTTCGCCTTCAGCAACAGGTCTCTCAGGTGCCAGTAATACACGTAATTGGCGCTCGCGCTGGCGATGATCGACCACACAATCGGCACAGTGATATCGCTGGTGATAAACACGGACACGATGGGGCCGATAAAGTACACGAACGCAAACAGGTACATTTTGCGATACAGAAACCAGAGAAAGGGTTCGACCAAAAACGGGGCCCAGTTCCACGTGAGCGAAAAGCGGGGGCCGCGTGCGGTGTGAAACCGTTGAAACGCGCGTTGGTAATAATCCCACGCGGGTTTCCACGACCAGCCGCTCGTCAACGTGAATTGGATACATCTCCCGGGACCGATCAACGTCCGCCAATACTGCTCCTCCTGATCCGTCCCGGTTTCAGCCTCAGCCGCTGCTTCCGGGGGAAATTCCTTGCCGCAACGCAGGCAAAACTGGGCATCATCGGGATTCTGTTGTTCGCAGGAATCACACGCTCTCATGGTTGGGGTTATACCATGCCACTGTTCCCGAAGGCCACCGGGCGGGGGGAGGCTGAGGACTTCGAAGCTGACGAGAGGGGAAAAGGCGGGAATGCAAAAGCCATAAAGACTCTGGAGCCCCGATTACAAATGTCGGAGACAAGCGTCGAGAATGACAGCTTAAGAAAGGCAGGCGGGGCTTGTCTGGAGCAAACAGGGCGTTTATGCTTCATCATATATGAACTTCAAAGTAGAAATTAAAAATATCGGCAAACTCGCCGATTCAGAACTCCGTATTGGAAGGTTTACCGTGTTTGCGGGGCCGAACAATACAGGGAAGAGCTTTGTCTCCAAGCTCCTGTATTCGCTTTACCATGCGATGAGAGAAGATTATGCCGAGAACCACATCTGCAACCTTACACAATCTCTTAGTAAGACTTTGAATTACCTGATACAAACAATACGCGATGAGAATCTTCCATTACATTCGTTTGTCGAGGAGATTAAAGTGCTGGAGCAAAGAATTGAAGCACTGGAAAATGGGGTCCGGAGTGGTCGGGGCGACATTGAAGAATTGGATAAAATTATTCCTGAACTCTCTGACAGGGTGGAAAATATACAGAAAAGGTTCCCCGATATGCGTTCCTCTCTGAAGCAAGAAATATCTCATTTCTCATATTCTTTAGTGGAGACTTTGGAAACCCTAGAGGAATCTTTGGACGAGCTACAAAAATCGATCCACGACAAAAATGCGGAAGCGTTTGTTGCTTTTATTACCAAAGGTATAATCAAAAGAAATTTAATTCAAAATTTTCAAGTGGAAAACCTTTCTGAGCTAATGAGCAAGGAAGGTGAACCAGCAAATGTTGAAGTCGAGGGCCTAGGAAAATTCCAATTCTCCACTGGAGAGACTTCGTTCGATATGGAGTTCGCCGATAAGAATCCCGAGTTGCGGTATCTATTGTATTCCCGGGTGATTTACTTGGAATCTCCCGCCTATTGGAAACTGAAGAACGCCTTGGAAAATCTTCGTCTCGATCCAAAACACTTGTCGAATCGTAGAGAACAACTCAGTGGAATTCCGGGATATTTCTATGATCTGGCAAGTATAATCAAGATTAAATTCTCCGAAGACATTGCCTTTCCTGATTTATATAAAAGGCTGACCAGCAAAAACGTACTCGGCGGGAAAATTGTAATTTCCGAAACCGGCGATTTGTCCTTCCAGGAAAACGGCCGCAATTTCTCCTTGCCTGTCACGGCCATGGGAATTGCCAACCTCGGCATTCTGGCGCTGCTGATCGATCGGAAGATATTGGACAAAGGGGCGTTTCTTTTCATTGACGAACCGGAAGCGCATCTGCATCCGGCTTGGCAGGTCATCATGGCAGAAACTCTGTTCGATTTGTCCCGTCAAGGCGTGAAAGTCGTGATTGCCACGCATAGTGCAGACATCCTTAAATGGCTGGAAGTTCACGTAAAGAAAAACCCGGATGATGAGCAACTCGTTGCGCTCAACCAATTTCCTCCCAATGGCCATGAAGTCGATGAAGACTTTGAAACCAGGATAGCAAAGATCAAGCAGGAATTAACCAAGCCCTTCTCCGATTTATATCTTGAAGGGTTGCTATGACCCCCCTTGATCAATTTCGCGAGAAGATAGTGGTTGCGGACACCAGAGAAATTGAAGTTTTCCGCATGGACAATACACAAGAATCTGCGGGAATTCCTGACATGCGGAAACACGTTGGCTTGGGCAGTTGTAACTGCTGTGACTATTTCTTCATTCACAACAACAAGATTGTTCTGATAGAAGAGACGCGGTTAATGGATACCATTGAAAACCTCAAACAAGATTGTTCTTATCTCGAGATAGAGCACCTGCGGGATTTTGTCAGCAAATACGTTCGGCAAGAAAATTATGTGAAAGTGTATGGGGCACTGCTTGTGTTGTGCCGTCTGGCCGGACAGTATGGTGAAGTGTCAAAACTTATAAAGGATAAGAAACATGACTTTTATCTTGTTATTGAGGGCATAGAGTCGGAGGAAGCGAGAAGTTTATTTGATACCTTGCGGGATTCCTTGTTTGAACAACTAAGAAGTGTTTTGACAAAGAACGTGATAGATAAGATTGAAGTCATGCCCTCTACGGAACATCTTGCCTCTAGGCTGTCAGAAAATGCATCTGCTCCTTGAACCCATCACCCAATCCCCGAACTGACAGACCTGCTCCAAACCCAACGCGTACTGGAGATTGAACGCTTCTCAACGGAAGAGACGCTCCATTAACTGAAGGGAACCTGGGCACCCTCCTGATTTTCAGTGTGGTAGGTCGGATTAGCGTAGCGTAACCTGACAGTCAGTTGGATGACGGAACGACGCCCCCTCACCCCGGCCCTCTCCCACCTTGGGGAGAGGGAGGAATGCGCCATGAGGCATGTTCCCGTCTTTGAACGGACGAGATCCTTGTGTGTCCAAAACGTGCCATGATCATGTTGTAACGAGATGCGGCAGGCCGAGAGGTCCTGGGTCTGCCAAGACCGGAGTGAAGCCAATGCCGCCGCACCTCTTCTCCGACAAGCCCGTACAGTTGCCTGGGCCGTTGAAGCCCGAACCTGCAAGGGAGGGACCCGATGAACGTTCAGACCGTAATCGGCATCGACATTAGTGCCAAGTTTTTGGATGTGCATCTGCTGCCGGCGAATCATGCCCACCGCTTTGCCCATGATACGGCCGGCCTGGCGGTCGTGGTGGCGTTGGCCCAAGCCCAGCAGGCGACGTTGGTGGTAATGGAAGCGACCGGGGGCTTGGAGAGCCCGCTGGCCGTGGCGTGTGGCCTGGCTCAGGTGCCGACGGCCGTGGTGAACCCCAGCCAGATCCGGGATTTCGCCCGGGCGCTGCTCCCCGTCCGGCGGCGGCTGGAGCGCCATATCGCGTTTTTGACGATTGTGAAAACCGAGGAGATGTCTGGTGTTCATTCAACACAGTTGCTTCACTTCGTCCAGGATGACCATTTGATGTGTTGCGCGGTCTGAGTAATTGACGGTTGTCGGTAATTCCGTTATTTTTACGGTAAATTTAACGGAATTGACGACATGTACTCTCGCATACTCACGCTACCTGAAAAAAGTTTTTTCCTGTTCGGCCCGAGAGGGACGGGGAAATCCGTGTGGCTGGATCAACGTCTCGGCCATGCGGCCTTGAGTATCAACCTGCTGAAGTCCGGTGAATATCTTCGATATAAACGGGACCCGTCCCTGCTCGCCCAGGAAGTGGCGGCACTGGGAAACAAGAAGGCCTGGATCATTATCGACGAGATACAGAAACTTCCGGAATTATTAGATGAGGTTCATGCCCTGTTGTTCGAGAGTCGGCACGGATACCGGTTTGCCCTATCCGGTTCAAGCGCGCGGAAACTCAAGAGGTCCCATGCCAACATGCTGGCGGGCCGGGCCTTGTCAAAAAAGATGTTTCCGTTGAGCATGCTCGAGACCGGCAAGGACTTCAGGTTGCAGGACGGCTTGCGCTACGGACAATTGCCCTTGAGCGTTACGTCGTCCTCCAGCGAGGAGAAAATCGAATTTCTGGATGCCTATGTCGAGACCTACCTGAAAGAGGAAATTCAGCAGGAAGCCCTTGTCAGAAACCTCGATAGTTTTTACCGGTTTCTCTCCGTCGCCGCCCTGATGAACGGGCAGATCTTAAACATCACCAACATCGCCAGGGACGTCGGCGTCGCGCGGTCTACGGTCCAGGGGTATTTCAGCATCCTCGAAGACACACTGCTGGGGTGGTATTTGCCTGCCTATCGGAATAAAGCCAAGGTCAAGGAGGTTGCCCATCCCAAGTTCTATCTCTTCGATTGCGGGATACTCCGCGTCTTGGCGGGTCTGCACCGGGACAAGCCCTCGGCAGATGAAACGGGCGTCCTGTTTGAAACTTTTATCCTCAATGAGTTCAGGGCGCTCAATTCTTGGCACTCGCACGGGGGGCAGTTTTTTTACTGGCGTACGGAATCCGGCAACGAAGTGGACCTGATTTGGAAAAGGGGCAGGCAGGCTGTCGGCTTTGAAATCAAATCTTCCGGTACCTGGAAAGAACGATTCAATAAAGGGCTGAACGTCCTGCTACGATCCGGCGATATCCGGCGGGCCTTTGGAGTATATCGAGGCAAACGGGTGCTCAAGGTCGGAGACGTCACCGTTCTCCCTTATGAACGGGCTGTCGAGATGGCTTCGAAGGGGAGCTTTCTTCCTGGGGGAAATAGCGACGCCATTTCGTTGCGTCACTGAGAGGGCGTGTGCTACATTCGCCTGTTTCTACGCGAGGTTTCGCCGTTATGCTGACTGAAGATCTTCAACAGCGTTCCGCCCGGACGATCATGAATACTTATGCCCGGTTTCCCGTCAGCCTGGTGCGGGGCAAGGGGTGCAAGGTCTATGACGCGGAGGACCGGGAATACCTGGATTTTGTCGCCGGCATCGCGGTCAATGCACTGGGGCACGGACATCCTGACCTAGTCACGGCTATCGAGCGACAAGCCCGACATCTTCTGCACACGTCGAACCTGTATTATTCCGAACCGCAGGTACGGCTCGCCGAGCGATTGGTTGCGCATTCCTTTGCCGACAAGGTGTTCTTCTGCAACAGCGGGGCCGAAGCCAACGAAGCTGCGATCAAGCTCGCCCGCAAATATTCTTTTGACAAATACGGCCCTGACCGTCACGAGATCATCACCATGCACAACTCGTTTCATGGCCGGACCCTGGCCACCCTCACCGCAACGGGACAGGCCAAAGTGCAGCAGGGATTCGCCCCGCTCCCGCAAGGGTTCAAATACGCCGATTTCAACGACGTCTCTTCAATCGAACGCCAAATGGATCAACGCACCGCCGCGGTGATGCTTGAACCCATACAGGGCGAGGGCGGCGTGGTGGTGGCCGAGACCGCGTTTCTGGAACAACTGCACGCGCTCTGTCGGGAGCGCGACGTGCTGTTGATTTTCGATGAAGTCCAGACGGGCATGGGGAGAACCGGCACCCTCTTTGCGTATGAACACTACAACGTGCAGCCGGATATCATGACCCTGGCCAAGGGTTTGGGCGGCGGGCTTCCCATCGGCGCCTGTCTCGCCACGGACGACGTGGCACAAGCGTTCGGGCCGGGTTCCCATGCGTCCACGTTCGGAGGGAATCCCCTGGCCTGTGCCGGGGCCCTTGCCACGCTTGACGCCTTGCTGGATGACCGTCTGCTGGAACGCTGCCGGGCCGCCGGGGCTTACCTGCACAAGGGACTCCAATCCTTGCAGGACAAGCTTTCCGTGGTAACGGCGGTTCGCGGTCTCGGGCTTTTGCAAGGCATGGAGCTATCCATAGACGGGCAACCTGTCGTCCGGGACTGTTTGGCCCGGCGCCTGTTGATCAACTGCACCGTGGGCAACGTACTCCGGTTCGTGCCGCCGTTGATCGTGACCAACGGCGAGATCGATCGCTTGTTGGACGTGTTGGCCGGCGTGCTGGAGAAACAACTCGAATCGCTTCCGCATTCCTGAAGACGGGCAAAAAATGTTGCACGCAATTCAATTGGGATCATGGACGGCACGGGGGCCGTTCTCTACATGACACTCCTGGGACAATCCATTCCGGGGCCCGGCGTTGTAAGAAGAGGGACGGCACAGGGGCCGTCCCCTACAACGCCACAAGGCGGCACGAAAGACTTGCTGGCGGTCTCCGACCTGTCCGGCAGTCAGATCTTCCGCCTGTTCCGTATAGCCCGCGAGATCAAGGCGGCCCAGCGGTCCGGTCCGGCTTCTCAATGGCTCTCGGGATTGACCTTGGGCCTGCTCTTCGAGAAACCCTCGACCCGCACGCGGGTCTCCTTTGAAGCGGGCATGCATCAATTGGGCGGGCAGGCCTTGTTCCTGCCGTCGGATACTATCCAGCTCAGCCGGGGCGAAAGCCTCGGCGATACGGCGCTCGTGCTATCCCGGTACCTCGACGGGCTCGTCATCCGTACGTTCGAGCAGTCCACGTTGGAGGAATGGGCACGCCATGCCACCATTCCGGTCATCAACGGGTTGACGGACCTGTGTCATCCCTGTCAGGCCCTGGCTGACCTGTTCACTCTCATGGAAGTCAAAGAATCTTTCACCGAAGACGCGTTCCACAATCTCAAACTCGCGTACGTGGGGGACGGGAACAACGTGGCGAATTCATTGATCGAAGCCGGGGCGAAAGTGGGGATGCACGTTGCGATCGGATGCCCGCCGGAATACCAACCAGATCCCGGCATTGTCGAACGCAGCCGCGAGGAAGCCGGCCGCACGGGCACGACTATCGAGATCGTGCATGCCCCCGGTGAGGCCGCGGAGAACGCCGACGCGCTGTATACAGACGTCTGGACGAGTATGGGGCAGGAGCACGAACAGGCCGAACGCTTGAAAGCCATGGTCCCCTACCAGTTGAACGAACAACTGCTCCGCCGGGCCAAACCCTCGGCAATCGTGTTGCATTGCCTGCCGGCTCACCGGGGCGAGGAAATTACCGCGGCGGTCCTGGACGGGCCGCAATCCGTGGTCCTGCAGCAGGCGGAAAACCGCCTGCACGTTCAAAAAGCGATCTTAACGGAGTGGCTGGGGCGGCCCTGGCCCTGACCACCCTCATACCACGATGCCGACACGTTCACCGCAATCCAACGCGATCAGCAAAGTCGTTCTGGCCTATTCAGGCGGGCTCGATACCTCGATCATCCTGCAATGGCTCCGGACGGAATACGAGGCCGACGTCATCGCCTTCTGCGCGGACCTCGGTCAGGGGGAGGACCTCCAAGCCATCAAGAACAAGGCCGTGGCCGTGGGGGCGGCGAAAGTCTACGTGGAGGATCTCCGGGAAACGTTCGTCAAGGACTACGTTTTTCCCATGCTCCGCGCCAATGCCGTGTACGAGGGCTCGTATTTGTTGGGCACCTCGATCGCGCGTCCGCTGATCGCCCGGCGCCAAATCGAAATCGCGCAACAGGAAAAAGCTCAGGCCGTGAGTCACGGCGCCACGGGAAAAGGCAACGACCAGGTCCGGTTCGAACTCACGTATACAGCCATCAACCCCGATATCGCCATCATCGCACCGTGGCGGGAATGGTCGTTGCAGTCCCGCGGCGAGTTGATCCGGTACGCCCGCAAACACGGGATTCCCGTGACCGCCACCAAGGCCAAACCCTACAGCATGGACCTGAACCTGTTTCACGTGAGTTACGAAGGCGGAATCCTCGAAGACCCTTGGAAAGCCCCGCCCGAATCCATTTTTCAGATGACGGTTTCCCCGGAACGCGCGCCGGACCGGTCCCGCCAGATTGAAATCGCGTTCGAGCGCGGAGACCCGGTCGCGGTGAACGGCCGGCGCCTGTCCCCGGCCAACCTTCTCGATCTCCTCAACCGGCTCGGGGGGCAACATGGCATCGGACGGGTGGACCTGGTGGAAAACCGCTACGTGGGCATCAAGTCGCGCGGGGTCTATGAAACTCCCGGCGGTACGATCCTGCACGTGGCGCACCGCGGCATTGAATCCCTGACCATGGACCGGGAGGTGCTTCACCTGCGCGACAGCCTGATTGCACGCTACGCGGAACTCGTCTACTACGGCTATTGGTTCGCGCCCGAACGCGTGATGCTGCAGAAACTTATGGATGAAGCCCAACGCGGGGTGAATGGCACGGTCCGGATCAAATTGTACAAGGGGAACTGCACGGTCACGGGCCGCCGGTCCGAGTCGTCGCTGTACCGGGAGAATCTCGCGACCTTCGAAGAAGACGAGGGGTATCGCCAGCAGGATGCCGAAGGGTTTATCCGGCTGAACGCCTTGCGCCTGGCGATCATCAAATCCCGGGAGACTTCGCGGTCACGGACCACGTCCCGACGAAAGGCGCCTGGATCGAAATGAACTCCGGCAAACGCACCCGGCGGGGGTCTGTCCCGGCAACGGGCAAAGGACAACCACGGGGAGGTGTCCCTACGAGTTCCAACCGCCGGACTCCGGCCAAAAAGAGCGCTCCTACAAAGGCGTGGACCGGGCGATTCACCGAACCGACGCATGCATTGGTCGAACGTTTTACGTCCTCCCTGCCGTTTGATCGACAGTTATTCGAATACGACATCCAAGGCAGCCTCGCTCATTGCCAGGCCCTGGAAAAAGCCAGGATCCTGACCCGGACGGAACGCCGCACCCTGGTGCGCGGGCTTGAACTGGTTCGAGACGAGCTTCGTGAAAACCGGTTTCCGTTCGCGGATTCGGATGAAGACATACACATGGCGGTGGAGCGCCGGTTGACGGAACTTGTGGGCCCGGTCGGCGGCAAGCTCCATACCGGCCGGAGCCGGAACGATCAGGTCACCCTGGATCTTCGTCTTTACCTGCGAGACAACCTTCGAACACTGGAGTCGCGCATTCAGGATTTGCAACGGGCGTTCATCGGGCAGGCCAGGGAGAACCTCGACGTGATCATTCCCGGGTATACCCATCTTCAACGCGCCCAGCCCGTCTCGCTGGCCCATCACTTTCTGGCATACGTGGAAATGCTGGAACGCGACAACGCCCGTATACGGGACACCCTGAAGCGCGTCAACGTCATGCCCCTGGGTTCGGGTGCGCTGGCCGGCAACAACTATCCGATTGACCGGGCGTTCACTGCGAAGTTGCTGGGATTCCCAGCACTGACCCGCAACAGCCTGGACGCGGTTTCGGACCGGGATTACGTGGTGGAAACGCTCGGGGTGCTGGCCATCATCATGATGCACCTGTCCCGGTTGAGCGAAGAACTTGTCCTGTGGGCGTCGTCTGAATTTTCCTTTGTGGACCTGCCAGATGGATTTTGCACCGGCAGCAGTATGCTGCCCCAGAAAAAGAACCCGGACGTACCCGAACTGGTCCGCGGCAAAACCGGCCGGATCTACGGTCATCTTCTCTCGATCATGACGACCCTCAAGGGGCTCCCCCTGAGTTACAATCGGGACCTGCAGGAAGATAAGGAGCCTCTTTTTGACGCCATGGGAACTGTGCTAGAGTCGCTGGTGATCTACGCCGAGCTGATCGGGCGGCTTCGCGTCCGCCGGGACGTGCTGTCGGAAGCCGTGGGGTCAGGGTTTCTCCTGGCCACCGAGTTGGCCGATTACCTGGTAAAAAAGGGCGTCCCCTTTCGGGAAGCCCATGGTATCATCGGTCAATTGGTGCGATACTGTCTTGAGCGCCGGACGGAATGGCATGAGCTCTCATTGACCGATCTCAAGGCCGCGTCCCCGCATTTTTCCAAGGACGCGTTGCGGTACCTGACCATTGAAGGGGCCGTTGACCGGAAAGCTCAAACCGGGGGCACCGCCCGGAGACAGGTAACCCGGCAAGTGAACGCCTGGGAAGCGCGCCTCGCCAAGAAAGCCTGATGATGGTGTCCCATTCTGCCCGCCCAGTTCTTCTTCGAATTTTCGTTTTGGCCATGCTGTTGTCGTGTGAAGCGGGCTGCGGGGTGACGGGCGCCCCCATCGCCCCGGAAGATATCGGGATCGAAGCCAAGATCCGGGCCCAGCGCCAAGCAGAAGAACAGCGCGCGACTCCCGAGGCCCCATCCCCGGAGGAGGAGCCGGAAGTCGCCCTGCCCCCTCTTCAACCCGTGGGAAACCAATAACCGGCCTTGAGAGAAACGACGTGATTCAGATAAATTTTGACAATTCTCAACCTGTTGGCTCGACGCTAGAGTAAGGGAGATCGTTTCATGGACGAACACACAGGACGCGATACAACCCGGACGTTACTTCTCCTCGATCCCTATCCCAGGAACAATCCGTATCGCATGACTGCGAGCGAACGGCGCTCCATCTGGTTTCCCAAACTCAGTTTGCCGGTGATTGCCGCGTACACCCCGCCCGATTGGGACGTGCGGCTCGTGGATGAGGCGGTCCAGTCCATCGACTTCGACCAGCCCTGCGACCTGGTGGGTATTTCCGTGATGACCTGCTACGCCACGCGGGCCTATGAACTCGCTACGGAATTTCGCAAACGCGGCAAAACCGTGGTCCTCGGCGGCGTCCATCCCACCTATTGCCCGGAGGAAGCCCTGCAATATTGCGACGCCATCGTGTGCGGGGAAGCCGAAGACCTGTGGCCGCAAGCCATCGCCGACTTCGAGGCCGGGCAGATGAAACGCATCTACCGGATGGAGCAATTTCCCGCGCTGGACAACTACCGTGCGGCAAGGATCCAGCTCCTCAGCCCGGATTCCTACATGACCCGCCATTGCACGTTCACGACGCGCGGCTGCCATTTCGATTGCGAGTTTTGCAGCGTGTCGCCCTTCAACGGGAAAACCACCAGACGGCGGCCGGTGCCGGAAGTCATCGAAGAAATCAAGAACGTCAAAGAATGGATTCGAGCCGAGTTGGTCGAGCGCATGGCAACGGGAACGTTGCGGGAAGCCATGACCATCGCCACGAAAGTCTGGGTGGGGCTCGAAGAAGGATCGATCGTGGCCTTCGTGGACGACCTGCACAACAGTCACCGCGCGTATTGCCGGGAATTGTGGCAGGCCATGAAATCCCTGAACGTCAAATGGGGGTGTCAATCGACCCTGTTTTTGGGAGACGATCCGGAGATGGTCAAGTTGGCGGCGGACAGCGGTTGCATCTCGGTGTTCGTGGGCATGGAATCGATCTCCGATAATTCCCTGGCCGAAACCAACAAGGGCTTCAACCAGGTCAGAAAATTCGAAGACCAGATCAAGATGTTTCACGACCACGGGATCATGGTGAATCCGGGCATGGTGTTCGGGTTCGACAACGACGATGAATCCGTGTTCGAATCCACGCTGAACTTTCTCATCCGCAATCGCGTGGAACTGGCGTATTTCAACGTCCTGACGCCCCTCCCCGGCACCGCCCTGTATGAACGGTATACCCGCGAAGGCCGGATCTTCGACCGGGACTGGGCGAAGTACGATGGGAAGCACGTGGTGTTCCACCCAAAACGGATGACGCCGGAACAACTGCAGGAAGGCTTCTTCTGGGTCAACCATGAATTCTATTCGTTGAGATCCATTTGGCATCGACTCCGGCATACCAGCCAACGCCTGATCCCCCGCATTGAAATGAATTACGAATTTCGCAAGCTGGTCAAGCGATCCTGTCCACAGGGGAAACTCTCTCCCATTGCGGCCGTGCTTAAAAATCTCCAGGCGAAGCTGCCCTCGCTGGATACCGGACACCTCATTCCCAACGCCCTGCACAAGATCAAGGTGCCCGCGAAGCCGCAGGAGTTGTTCCTGAACATCAAGGGCCGGCGCCACGATACGCCCGTGGCGCTGTTTATCGACCTGGAAGGCACGCTGGATCATCTAAACGCCAGGGAACTCCTGGACCGCATCAAGGACGCCGCGCAGAAAGCCCGGATGGACATCGTTGTCAACTTCGAGCATCTCCGGCAGGCCACCCCCGGGGCCATCCGGATGCTCCTGGATCAGGACGTGCTCAAGGCGGTCGCGCCTTACGCAAAACTGCGTTACCGGAAATTGAAAGACGCGTTTCATTCGGCCCTCGAAGGGTTGACGTTGCTCGACCCCGAACTGTTTGACGAGTTGCCGCAAGATGCATGATTTTCACTATCACAATGATGCGCTCTTCTGTGAAGACGTCCCGCTCGAACGCCTGGCAAAGGAACAGGGCACGCCCTGCTATATCTACAGTCACGCGACGCTGACCCGCCATTTCCAGGCCTTTGACCAGGCCTTTGCTGCGGTCCCTCATCTCATCGCGTTCGCCATGAAGGCCAATTCCAACCTGGCCATTCTCCGGCTTATGGCGTCACTGGGAAGCGGGGCCGACATCGTATCGGGCGGTGAATTGTTTCGCGCGTTGCAAGCCGGCATTCCCCCAAGCAAGATCGTGTTTGCAGGGGTCGGCAAGAGTCCGGAAGAAATTGGCTATGCCTTGGATTCAGACATCCTGTTATTCAACGTGGAATCGCCCGCGGAACTCCAGGCCATCAATGCCGTGGCGAGGGGAAAAGGCCTGCGCGCGCGCGTGGCGCTTCGGGTCAACCCGGACATCGACCCCCAGACTCATCCCTATATCACGACGGGGTTGAAAAAGAGTAAATTCGGTATCGGCGCGGACCGGGCACTGGAAGAATTCACGACTGCGGCGTCGCTCCCCAACGTCGAGGTCATCGGGGTGCACGCGCACATCGGCTCTCAACTGACGCAAGTCAGTCCGTTCGTCGACTCCCTGAAAAGGGTGGTGGGGCTGATCGAGACCTTGAAAAGCCGGGGCATTCCGATCCGGTATCTCAACATCGGGGGAGGACTCGGCATTACGTATTCGGATGAAACGCCGCCGCTTCCCACGGAGTACGCCGAAGCCACCATGCCGCTCCTGAAAGCGTCGCAATGTGAGATCATCATGGAACCCGGCCGCGTGATTGCGGGAAACGCCGGCGTGATGTTGACGCACGTCCTGTACGTCAAGGAGACCGGCACGAA
>JAPPLK010000088.1:0-8166 GCA_028819435.1 Nitrospira sp. | reverse complement strand
GAAACGCCGGCGTGATGTTGACGCACGTCCTGTACGTCAAGGAGACCGGCACGAAGAACTTCGCCATCGTGGACGCGGCGATGAACGATTTGCTACGGCCCAGCCTGTATCAGGCCCATCACGACATCCTGCCGGTTCGTCAGGTTCCGAACGCCCCGGACACGGTGTTCGACGTGGTGGGGCCCGTGTGCGAGTCCGGGGATTTTCTCGCGCAAGGCCGGACCATGCCCGAAGTGAAGGCTGGTGATCTCCTGGCGGTGATGTCCGCGGGAGCCTATGGGTTTACCATGGCATCCAACTACAATTCGAGACCGCGGGTGTCGGAGATTCTGGTGAAGGGCGGGGAACATTTCGTGATCCGGGACCGTGAGACGTTCGACGATCTCGTGCGCGGGGAACGGATTCCTGGGTTTCTTGAGGCAAAAGCGTAAGGACGGATTCAGACGACGCCATCCGTTCGTCACACACGAATTTTCACCAAAGGCCGCACGATGTTTTCAGGATCTCTTGTCGCTATCGTCACCCCGTTCAAGAACGGCGCATTCGACAAAACCGCGTATCGCGAGTTGATCGAGTTTCAGATCGCCAACGGCACGCACGGCATCGTGCCCTGCGGGACCACGGGCGAATCCGCCACGCTCTCGCACGAAGAACACGAACACGTCGTGGCGTTCACCGTGGAGGTCGTGAACCGCCGGGTCCCGGTGATTGCCGGCACCGGCTCGAATGCCACGGACGAGGCGATCGCTTTTACCGCCCACGCCAAACAAGCCGGCGCGGACGGCGCCCTTCTCATCACGCCCTATTACAACAAACCCACACAGGAAGGGTTGTATCAACACTATGCGGCCGTGGCCAAAGCCGTGGATCTGCCCCTGATCCTCTACAACATTCCGGGCCGCACCAGCGTGAACATGACCCCGGCCACGATCGCCCGCATCGCCAAACTCGATAACGTGGTGGGAATCAAGGAAGGCAGCGGGTCGTTGGGGCAGGTTTCCGAGATCATTCACCTATGCGGCGACGATTTGACCGTGCTCTCCGGCGATGATTCCCTGACCCTGCCGATGATGGCGCTGGGAGCCAAGGGCGTGATTACGGTCACCGCCAACGTGGCGCCGAAGGACATGGCGACACTGGTGAACGCGGTCCTGGCCGGGAACGTTGCCGACGCGCGTGTCTCTCATTTCAAACTCGCGTCGCTGTTCAATGCCCTGTTCTATGAGACCAACCCCATTCCGGTCAAAGAAGCCCTGGCCATGATGAACAAAATCGAACCCGAACTCCGGCTCCCGCTCACACCCATGTCACCGGACAACCGTGAACGGCTCCGGCAGGTCATGAAAGCGACCGGGTTGCTCTGACGCCATGACGGCTTCCCGGTTTTCCAAGAGTTGTCATCCTGAGCGAAGTGAAGGATCTCGTAGTTGCCCGGGGTCAACCCAGGCATGCAGGCCCCTTGATCCTCACCCGGTTGCGTTATGAATTCCCCGATCAACGTCACGATCACCGGCGCCGCCGGACGAATGGGCAAACGCCTCGTTGCCCTCGTCAACGAATCGGCCCGGCTGCAACTGACCGGCGCCACGGAAGCAAAAAGACACCCAGCCCTCGGCAAAGATGCCGGGGACGTGGCCGGCTGCGGACCACTCGGCATCGCGTTGACGGACGATTTCGCGCAGGCCTTGTCCCTGAGCGACGTCGTCATCGACTTCACCGCACCGGAAGCCACGTTGCACCATTTGGCGCAAGCCGTCCAACACAAACGGGCCGTGGTCATCGGCACCACGGGATTGTCTCCCGCCGACATGGACCAACTTCGCCGACATGCGGAGTCAATCCCCTGCGTTCAAGCGCCCAACATGAGCGTGGGGATTACGGTGCTACTCCAAATAATCGGAAAAGTCGCCCAGGCGCTCGGCGATGACTACGACCTGGAAATCATCGACGCGCACCATAACAAAAAGAAGGATGCGCCAAGCGGCACCGCGCTGAAACTCGCCGAAGTCCTGGCCGCGGCCAAAAACTGGGACCTGGAGGCAGCGGGGGTCTACGCGCGTCACGGCCTCATCGGGGAACGCACGAACAACGAAATCGGCATCCAGACTGTCAGAGCCGGTGACATCGTGGGCGACCATACCGTGCTCTATGCCGGACCCGGAGAACGCATCGAGATCACGCACCGCGCCCACAATCGCGACCCGTTCGCGCACGGTGCCCTGCGCGCCGCGGAATGGGTCATCCATCAGCCCCCGGGCCTGTACGGCATGGCCGACGTGCTCGGATTATCCCGGTAATCATACATGCTTGTTTATTCCTGAATAAGGAGGGTTGTGTCATGGATATGTTTGGGAAGATTCCGCTCATTGAAATTCCGGTTCACGTGACCCCCGACCAGAAAAAATGGTTGGACAAAATGGTCGAAGAAGGCCGAATCGCGGTCCCACCCGGCGGGACGCTGGAAAAAGGTTCTGTGATTTCGATGTTCCTTCGGCTATTGATTCACAACGCCATGGAAGAGCAGATGCGGCAAGAAGCGCTGGAAGTCGATGATGAGGATGATGACGACGATGACGAATAAATACGGCGGGAGCGGCCCGCGGCCGTAGACAAGTTGAAGCACCTGTGCAAAGATGCCACATAATAATCTTCTCTCTATTATGATGAGACTCGTTGGCCCGGCATCACACTCTGGAAGGCTAAAATGAGCGCCAACTAGCTGACCGACGACTTAAAGGAGACACGCGCAACAACGGTGTCTTCTTGTTGATTGGCCAATCTAACGAGCTTGTGGTGAGTGAAGTCACGGTCCATGGCTTCGCCTATTATTACACTGTAATAAGACGCTAACAGAGAATTCCCTCAATGCTTAAAGAACTTAAACTTTCCAATTACCGTTTGTTTGGTGAGGAAGTAACCATTCGCTTTCGACCTATTACAGTGATCATTGGACGGAATAACGCAGGAAAATCTTCGGTTATCAAATTTCTGTTGATGCTTCAGCAAACACTGGCGTCGAATATCGACTTTCTGCTTCCGCAAGGCCCAAGGGTTCAGCTTGAACCATTTGAGCAAATGAAGACCTGTGGCGGAGAGAAGCAACCAATTGAATTTTCTTTGACTTGTGAGAGAAAAGGAAGTAGCGCTACAGGTATAATCCCACGGGTATTTGGTGTTCTTCAGGACAAAGACGATCAAGCAAAGTGGCAGAAGACAGACTATACGAGAGAGTGTAGGGCAAAAATTCGCGTTTCGTCCTTTGAGCCTCCTATTGGGCGACAATGGTTTTGCATTGGGGTACTCCATGATGGAGATTGGATCACTGTTTCGGATAAGGCTGTTTGGGAAGAAGGAGCGCTCATCGATTCGGCCTCCAGGCTGCTACGTTTACAGAGTGCAAACGAAAACAGCAAAGTGCGAGGTGACGTTGTCGATTGCAACATTGGATTGCAGGAGATGAGGGCAGATTTGGAGAACCTGCGTCACTTGCAGGCCAATCGTGATGAGTTGCCTAGATTGTTTGAGGCAAAAACGCCCCCAATGGCAGGCGTCGGGCAGCGAGGTGAACATACGCTGGGGCATATAGCAGCATTGTTTTCTCCTTCACAAGATGACGACCGACGGAAACTCTTTGCCGAGTATGCAAAAAATGTTTTGGATCTCGAAGATTTTTATTTCATCGACCTGAGAGATAACAATAAGTTCTGCGAAGCCAAAAACCGGAAAACGGGGAAAACCGTCAATATTGCCCGTTTCGGCTTTGGCGTCAGTCAATGCCTACCGATTTTGATGCAAGGCGTGTTGATGAGTCCCAACAGCCACCTAATTGTGGAGCAACCAGAGGAGCAACTACATCCAACTGCGCAGATTGAATTAGGCAGCTACTTTGCGGATTTGTGGTTGAAGCACGAGGTTTGTTCGATTATCGAAACTCACAGCGATGGAGAGTTGTTGCGCCTGCGTCGCTTGGTTGCAAAGGGCGATTTGAAAAGTGAAGACGTGACTGTTGCCTACTTGCATGACGAGGAGGGTGTGCCCAAAATCAGCAATCTGGATATAAATGCGGACGATGGTTCAATTGAAGGCTTGGAGATGGAATTCTTCGGAAAAAATGTTATAGAGGGGTTGAACATGGGAGCCAAGAAGTGAATCTGTTTGAGACAAAAAAATCTGCGATAGATACAAACATTTTTGAACATTTGCTGAATCCTCAAGAGAATGTTTGTGGTCATATCGACATACTTTTGCAAAAGATGAGGGACATTGGAGTTATTCCTATTATAGATGACAGAGAAAGAATCTTGGCGGAATATAACGATCGCACAGTCCCGCTATTCAAGAACCAAAGAACTGACTCATCGAAGCGTTTCCTGATTCAGTATTGGACTAAGGATTGCAAGAAATATCGTGTGTCCGTCGAACATTCCAGCGAACTCATGAAGAAAATCAAGAAGGTTCTTCCACAGGGAGAAGGAACTGACGCTGTGTTTGTCTTTGTAGTGTTCAGATGCGGAGGAGCTTTGTTGACCAACGATCGCGATGACATCATTGACGAGGGCAGTAGACGGAATGCTCGGCGCACAAAATTGCTCAGGATAAAGGAAAGAGACATGAATTCAGAAATTTTGACCTCGAAAGAGGCTTTCGATGCGCTTCCACAAGAATAACTCTGACTTTTGTGAGGTACATTCATGGCTACCTTGACAATCCAATACAACGGCAAAACAGCGAGCATTGAACGTGGCTTTCAAGGCGTCACGGAGTTATATAACCAGTTGAATCTTGATAGTGCCGCAAAACGACTGTACCTGGACATTGACGGCGAGGTGGATATCCCGCTTTTGCCTGGTGATTATATGATTTTTCGCGGCAATGAGAAAATTATTGTTGGGGATGTCAGTGCTGGAATTGGCGACAACCCCAGCCTACGTAATCCATTGCAGATCAAATTCAACAATACGGAAATCCCTTTTGATAAACCACGCATATCAGCTCAGACACTGGCTGAATGCGACAAAGAATTTGAGGCGGTGTTGCTATTTGCCGACATAGATAACCAACCCGACGAGCGTTTAGACGCTCATGTGTGGCTAGTGTTACAAGCCAGTGACTCGTTTATCACCGTGCCAGATTCTTCAGGGGAGGGGATCGTCGATCTAAGCGAGTGCGCAAAACATGGCCGTCGGCCACCAAAATTACGGGAGGGTTACAGAATTGCAATAGACGGAGGAAAATACTTTGTGCGCGCAACCTCACTTACCGGCGCGGAGATTATGGCGCTTGTGGACAAGTCGGCCATCGATTGGGCACTAAACCAAAAACTGCACGGAGGCAAAAGGGTGCCGATTGAGCCGGATGAAGCAGTTGACTTGACGCAACCTGGCATTGAACGTTTTGAAACCGTGCGCAAGACCGCCCAACAAGGAAGGTAATGAGGAGCGGCATTCTGCGCCCGGAAGATATTGAGTACTTAGATGCTAACTTCTCTTGTAGGTGGGAAGAACCGTCTGCAGTCGAAATGCGAGTCGTTATCAAGAACTACGAGTTGCCTGATGGTTATAACGTGCCAACAGCGGATTTGATGGTGATGATACCCTCAGACTATCCGGCGGGTTTGTTGGACATGTTCTATTTCGGAACGGAACTGGCGCGACAGGATGGTAGAGCTATCCAGGGGCTCTCGTCGGAAACTCACTTCGGCAGACAGTGGCAACGCTGGTCTCGGCACTATACATGGCAGCCAGGTATCGATTCTCTGGTTAGCCACATTGAATACGTCAAAAACGAACTAATCCACTCCGCCAAATAGGTTTTCTCGTGCGCCCGGTGAGATTCTCAATCACCTCTTCAATGCACGCGGCATTGAAAAAGCATTTGTGCCGCAAGGACGAACTGGAATACGCAGCCATTTTGCTTTGCCATTCAGGAGAAGGTAAGGCGACCACGAGGCTAATGGCCAAGGAATTCATCGCTATACCGGGCGAGGAGTGCGAGAAGCAAACAGAGCAATCTCTCTCTTGGCCGTTCGCAAGCTACATGACGCCGAAAAGAATCGAAACTATCGAGAGGGAAGGGTTGTCCGTGGTTACGATTCACAGCCACCCGAAAGGTTATGATCGGTTCTCCAAAACAGACGATAAAAACGATGGAGAACTATTTTCGTCGGTCCACAGTTGGTTTGACGACGCACGCCCGCATGGCTCGGCTATCATGATGCCTGATGGCCGAATGGTCTGCCGCACGGTGGGCGCAGACGGCATATGCGCGTCGATGCAATCCGTTTGCATTGTCGGCGCTGACATCCGCATCGACAAACAAGGAGAATGCAAAGATGATTCGTCAGAATATGGTTTACGTATTCGTCAAACCTTCGGCAAAGGCACATTCGATGTGTTGCGCCAACTGAAAGTCGGTGTTGTTGGTTGCTCGGGCACCGGCAGCATCATAGTGGAATTACTGGCACGCAACTGCATTGGCGAAATAGTGCTGGTTGACCCCGACTGCGTAGAGGCAAAAAATCTCAACCGCATGCTCAACTCTACAGCAAAAGACGCCGAACAACGCCATCCCAAGGTCGAGAGGCTTAAGGAGGCAATTAGAGAAATGGAAATGGGCACGCGTGTCGAAAGTTATGTGGCTGACACCCGCAATACTGAAGCTGTCAATGCGCTGATTGATTGCGATGTGTTGTTCGGCTGCGTTGATTCTGCGACCGGGCGGTATCACCTGGAATGTATCGCAACTGCCTTTTACATTCCGTACTTCGATATCGGCGTACACCTTGAAGCCGACCGTCGTGGAGGCATCTCGCATGCCGATGTCGCGGCGCACTACATCTACCCCGATGTCGCAGGATTAATGGCGCGTGAGGTTTACAGTAGTCAACAACTTACTGCCGAAGGCTGGAAACACAATAATCCTGCGCATTATGAAGAGCAACATAAAGCGGGGTACTTGATTGCCGTGGACGAAGACCAACCCGCTGTAATTTCGATCAATATGCTGGCAGCGTGCCTTTCGTTTAACGACTTTTTAGCGCGATTGCACGCATTTCGCTTGGACGATAACGCAGATTTTGCCGAGCAACGATTTCAGTTGGCTCATGGCTACTATCAAACCAAAGCGGCACCGAGCCGAGTCGATGACCCCATGTTTCAAAGATATGTAGGTATGGGCGACCGCAGTTTTCTTGTACAGAAGTTAAAGCAATGATGAAGCTGAAACCGCTGTTGTGGTTGGTTAATCGTTTTTGGCAAAACAAGCCACAATATCGCACTCAGTGGGTTGAAGATTTACCGGACGATCTGCAAAAAAACACAGTCTATATAATTGGCGGACGCGAATATCCCTATTACGCCGCTGTCACCTGTCCGCGCGAGCATTGCAAACAGATCATTCACCTGGAGATTTCTGGACAATTCCGCAAACGCTGGCAAGTAACCGAACACGAAGACGGCTCGCTGACTCTGTCCCCATCGATATATGTGAATAAGCTTTCCTGTCGGTGTCATTATTGGTTGCGGCAAGGACGAGTCGCCTGGTGTGTAACTCCAAGCTTACGTGTTCCGTTGGAAAACCGAATACAAACTGACACACCTAAATAAACAAGAAACGTGAAACACCAGCATGCACCACCTTCCAACGCTTCTTAAGAAACCACTGATTAAGTCCTGATAAGCTACGCGCATCAGCTACCGTCAAGCAACAAAGTAGCGCTCATGAGAAAAGTATAAAGATCATCCGTTTTGGGAACAACGAAGTTCTACAGAAAACCGAAGCTGTACTTGGGCACTTGTACCATTCTCTCAATTCTCTCAGCCCGCCTTCCCTCACCCCAACCCTCTCCCAGAGGGAGAGGGAGTTAGAGAGAGAATAGCCGAGAACGAACCATGGCGAAGCCAAAAAAGAGCGCCAAGAGAGACATCGAGACTTACGCGCACACTGACAAAGAGCGCGTGAACAACCCGCCGGTTGGTTTGGTGACGCCGGATACGGACAAGGACGCAGGCAAGAAAACTTACGCCTACGACCCTCATCTTGACCCGCAACTGCAATGGGCCGGCAAAGCGGAACATACGTCCTTCGAAGTGCCGACCGTCTCGCTCCACGTTCACGAACGCATCGACCCGCGCACGATCGTCGAAGCTGTGCGGAAACGAAACGGCG
>JAPPLK010000025.1:8963-24686 GCA_028819435.1 Nitrospira sp. | reverse complement strand
GAAACAGATCAACGAATCTTGTCAACGAATTAGTGAACACATACAGGGATGACAGAAGGGAATTCTGTGGCGGTCTCATGGTGCCGAAGCGGTATGAGACGGTTCGGAAAGTTCCGGGTGCTGTTGACGCCAGAGTCGGTGCGGGCCCTCAAGGTCCTCGGTGTCGCCGGCGATGATGATCTGTTCACGAATGAGCCCGGCGGCGCCGAGTAAAAACGGGGCCGGAATTTGGGGGGCATTGTCGGCAATCAACACGTCGAAGCGTATGCGTTTGAACAAGGGATCGGTCACGATTCTCCCTGGAGTCGAGACGACCAACCGTTTGTTCTGCATGAAGGCCTGCCGGTTGGTGGCCTCGCTGGCGGCCAGCAGTTCACGAACTTTCTGTGTCCCCCCCAACTTGGAAATGTCGTCTTTCAACGCTTCGTATTCCGGCCGCATCTCCTTCGGCATCGCAGCCTCGGGAGACAATTCGCGGATTCGAGCCTGCGCGATCTCCACCTCTTTCATCAGGGCTGCGATGTTACCGGTATAGAGTTTCCGGTATTCGTCCAGGGTTTCCACGTTCTTGCCCATGGTCTGCATGCCGAGCCGTTTCCAGATGGGCAGGTTTTCGTACTTGGCGAGCAGGTGGTCGATCTCCTTGATTTTCCGCTGGAACTCACTCACTTGGGCCATGAGCCGCCATTCCAGTAATTTGACTTCATCCATGTCCCGTTGTTTCTGCCCTTTGTAGGCCAGGACCGGAATGAGTTCGCGAAAGCGCTCATATTTCTGGCGAAGGGTATCCTTATGCGACCGGGATTTGGCGAAAAATTTGTGCATTTGCACTTCGAATCCCAATTGGCCGAGTGAAATGCCTTCGGCTTGCTGGAGCACCGCAATTTCGTAGCGGCTCAACAGACTGGCAAAAGGCAGGGCGGCGTTCCGCAGGGTTTTGGCGAGGAAGCCGAGTAAGCGATCCACGGCGTCGTGAGTAGGCGCCACCAACAACACACGTTTATTGTGTCGCATCAGGTTCACCGCTAGCGTGCCGAGTTTGGTCCAACGCGCGGCTTGGTCGTCATGCCAGACGGTGGTCAGGACGGCCGCCGATGCCCCGGTCCTCGCCGAGGCATTGGCTTCGTTGTGTTCAGGGTCCAGCCAAGGCGCCAGCCGTTCGGCGGGTCCCAGGGCGTAGGATTCGGGGTGCGCCGCCATATCGGCCAGGCGCTCGGAGGCCAGGCGAAAGAATTCCGTGGTATCCGGCACGAGCGTATTATCGCCCGTTGATTGCCCCAGCGTGTACAGGGTTTGCACCAAGGCGGTATTACCCCGGCGGTGAAGCATAAAGCCGGCCGTGGGTAAATCCACGTCTCCGCGAGGAACGATGGTGACGGGTACGTCTTCGAGAAAGGTGGTTTCCGCAGGGACCTCCATGGCATACAGGTGCAGGGCGCCGGCTGTTCCGAGGTCCTGGGTAGAACGGGATTCGATCAACGCGTCGGATACTTCCGCGGCGTCTTTGTGGTCCGCCAACCGGGCGGCAAATGCGTTGAGGAGGTCAGGCAGTTTCATGGCTCGCGGCCGGGGTCGAGCGACTGCTGAATACAAATAGCCACGCAGCCCAGTCCACCCGTGAGTGGGCGTCGATCGTACGCGCACCCTCGATCCTTGGCACAGGCCGTGACAAACGGAACGTGTTGCTCGAAATCGAGGTCGTCGAGCACGTGGACTTGCAGGCGGCCATCGTCCAGCACGGACAGGATGAGCGCGCGGTTGTGATTGTCATCTTCCAATACGGCGGATTTCGGCGACGGCGCGATCTTGGCGCGGGCCGCTTGAACGTGCGGCAACTCTACGACGGCTTTGACCAGGTGCTTCGGCGGATGAATTGTCCTTTGACTCATCCGGATGTTTAGGGTTGACGACGTCAGGTCGAGGAGGTCCCGATCAGTGGCCTGCGCCAAGGCGACGTTTTCGGCCCGTTGCGCGACAAACGCATGAGAGATGAGCATGGTCAAGGCCAAGCACCCCACGCTCAGGACCCATATAACCGCCGCTTTCGCGGGAGCAAGCTTGGTGCAATGATGCAGCATGACGGCATTGTAGAGGACGCTTGCCGGACGTGTCCAGCGTGATAGGAGAGTGGGGCTCTTCTGTGTTCCGATTCATGCCCCCTCACCCTACCCTCTCCCGCCAGGGGCGAGGGTTTTTAGGCTTCAAATTGACATTTTCCTCATACGGACCTTATGATGCTGCTCTTTGACGGAGAAGAGGAGGCAGGGCGACGATGAAGGTGATTCTTCAAGAAAATATTGACAGTTTGGGGTACGTGGGAGACGTGCTCGACGTGGCCGACGGTTATGCACGGAACTACTTGCTCCCGCGTCAAAAAGCCTTGGAGGCCAACCCTCGTAACGTAAAGGCCTTGGAACATGCCAAGCGAGTGACGGCCCATAAGGCAAAGAAAGTCGAACACGACGTCCAGGAATTTGCGACGAAACTGTCCGGCGTCTCGCTTATGTTTCCGGTCCAGACCGGCAAGGATGACAAGCTGTTCGGGTCCATCACCACGAAGGACCTGGAAGCCGGGTTGTCTGCCGAAGGGTTCGACGTGGACCGTCGAAAGATTCAATTGGCAAATCCCCTGAAAGAATTGGGCACGTTTACTATTGGCATCAAGTTGCACCGGGACATCATAGCGAATGTGTCCGTGAGTCTTGTGAAACAGGATGGAGAGGCTCAGGCTGAGACCCCAGTCGATGGAGCCGCTGATGCGACCGCCGCCGTTGCTCCGGCGGAAACACCTGAGCCGCAGGACCCTTCGGCTTCGCTCAGGGCAGGCTAATGGCATACGTTGTCGGGACACTGAAAGCCGTTCAACAAGAAGATCCCGAGGTCTACGCGGCTTTTCGTGCTGAAGAAAAACGGCAACGCGACAAGCTGGTGCTGATTGCTTCGGAAAATTATGCGAGCCCTGCGGTCCTGGCCGCGCAGGGGTCGCTGATGACCAACAAGTACGCGGAAGGTTATCCTCGTCGGCGCTATTACGGCGGGTGCCAGTTCGTGGATGAAGTCGAAGAGTTGGCCATTGCCCGGGCCAAGCAGTTGTTCGGGTGCGAGCACGCCAACGTCCAGCCGCATTCAGGTTCCACCGCCAACATGGCGGCGTACCTTTCGGTCCTGAAACCCGGCGACACCGTCCTGGGCATGGCCCTCTCACAGGGCGGCCATTTGACCCACGGCAGTAAAGTCAATTTTTCAGGAAAACTGTTCCAGGCCTTTTCCTACGGGGTCGATCGCGAAACCGAGTTGATCGATTACGACGGGGTACAGCAAAAGGCCGAAGAAGTCCGCCCACGCATGATTATCGTCGGGGCGAGCGCCTATTCGAAAGTCATCGACTTCCCGCGGTTTCAGGAAATTGCGAAATCCGTAGGAGCCTATCTGCTGGTTGATATCGCGCATATTTCCGGCCTGGTGGCGACGGGGCTGCACCCCAGTCCGGTGCCGCATGCTGATTTTGTCACCACCACCACCCACAAAACCCTGCGCGGGCCGCGTGCCGGCATGGTGATGTGTAAAGAGGAACACGCGAAAGCCGTCGATAAGATCGTCTTTCCCGGACTGCAAGGCGGCCCACTCATGCACGTGATCGCGGCCAAGGCCGTGGCATTCAAGGAAGCCCTGGCCCCGAGTTTTACCGCCTATCAGCAACGTATCCTGGACAATGCCAGTGCCTTGGCGGACGGATTAGCCGCACGGGGCTATCACGTGGTATCCGGCGGGACGGATACACACCTGTTCCTGCTGAATCTCAATTCCAAAGGGGTGACGGGGAAAGAAGCCGAGGAGGCACTCGACGCCTCGGGGATTATCGTCAATAAAAACGCCGTGCCGTATGACGAAAGGCCCCCGGCGGTGGCCAGCGGCATTCGAATCGGAACGCCCATCGTGTCGACTCGGGGGATGGGCGTGACCGAGATGTCGCAAATCGTGGCGTGGATGGACGAGGTATTGCACCATCCCACCAAGAAACGAATACAGGGTCGGATTCGCAAGGAAGTCAAGGCCCTGTGCGCTCGCTTCCCGGTCTTTTCGTAACCCGTTGCCTTGAATGACAGATTAGTGCGAGGCGTCTCATTTGAACCCAACCCGTCATGAAATGTCCGTTCTGTAATCGACTCGACGACAAGGTGATTGATTCCCGTACGGCC
The DNA here is from genome assembly GCA_028819435.1 of Nitrospira sp. Classification (GTDB taxonomy): domain Bacteria; phylum Nitrospirota; class Nitrospiria; order Nitrospirales; family UBA8639; genus Bin75. The sequence goes on along the minus strand of JAPPLK010000025.1, from coordinate 20,487 downwards.
CGGGAAGGCGAGGTGATTCGGCGCCGCCGGGAATGTTTCGGATGCCGTCGTCGTTTCACGACGTATGAACGGATCGAAGAGAATCTTCCCACGATCGTCAAAAAAGACAACCGGCGAGAAACGTTCGACCGTGCCAAAGTCATGGCCGGCCTGAAAAAGGCATGTGAAAAGCGGCCAATCAGCATCGACGTGCTGGAAGCCGCGGTGGGCCGAATTGAAAAACGCCTGCAGGATTTGGGTGAATCGGAAGTCCAGGCCAGGGTGATTGGCGAGGAAGTCATGCGGGAACTCCATGGGTTGGACCAGGTGGCCTACGTGCGGTTCGCCTCCGTGTATCGCGAGTTCAAGGACACTGATCAATTCATGGAAACGATCAAGTCTCTTGCGCAGGATCGAGGAACCACCTGATGTGCGATGACCCTTCGCTTCGCTCAGGGCAGGCGCCAATGGGATTCCTCCCCTTTGTAAGGGGAGATCAGGTGGGGTAGAGGCACCATGCCTTCCGCTAGCCGTTCCATTCAAAAAGCCGGACCCGGCCGGGTTTCGGCTTCCGTTCCGCAACGAAAAACCAAACCGTCGTCCCAACCGGTTCGCCGGCGAGGGGCTCCGGCTACCCGTGTGGCGATCCTCGGCGGGGGACGTGGCGGGCGTGCCCTGTTGGAGATTTTTGCGCAGGACCCGCTGGCCCGCATCGTCGGATTAGGCGAGACCAAATTGCGTACACTCGGGACCAGGCTTGCCCGGCAGTTGGGCGTTCCGGTGACGCAGGACTATCGTGAAATTTTGAACATGAAAGAGGTGGACCTGATCATTGACGTGACCGGCAGTCCCGAAGTCGAGCGGGCGCTACAGAAAATCCGAAAACCAAGCGTGGCAATCATCGGCGGCGCGAGCGCCAAGTTCATGTGGCAGTTGATCGACGCGCGGATTCGGGCCACGACGGAAATCGAAAAAACCCTGAGCCGCTACCAATCACTGTTCCGGCGGTACGTCAAGGAAGAAGCCGAGAGCGCGGTCGATGAGGAGCGGACGCGCATCGCCTGTGAAATCCACGATGGGTTGGTCCAAACGCTGGTCGGCGTCAATTTCAAAATGGAACGGTGCGGAGATCTGATCCAGGAAGAACCCGACAAATGTCTTGCCCTGTTGAGTGAGGCCAAGCACCACCTGAAACACGGTATTCAGGAAGCCCGGCAAGTGGTGTTCAATTTACGACCCGGTCAATACGAGCAGCTCAACCTGCTCTCGGCGTTGACCAATTACCTCGATTCGTACCAAAAGCAACATCGTGTCCAGGTCGCGTTCTCCCATACGGGGAGCGATACCCGATTGCTGCCCAAGACGAAGGTCTTCGTCTTTCGGATGATTCAGGAAGCGTTGCAAAATTCCTCCAAGCATGCCGGGGCGTCAAAACTTTTCGTGCAATTGAACATTCAGCCGCATCACCTCTCCGCGGTGATCCAGGATAATGGGAACGGATTCGACGTCAAGGCGGTTTTTCAGAACCCGGATAAGTGGGATCACTTCGGCATGCGCGGGATGAAGGAGCGGGCCAAGTTGCTCAACGGCGACGTATCGTGGGAGTCCCACAAAGATGAAGGGACCACGGTCACGGTGTCGATTCCGTTGACCGGAAAGGATAGCGCACGAAATGGCAAAAAAAATTAAGGTGTTGATTGCGGACGACCATCGCGTCGTACGTGAGGGCCTGTCCGCTATTCTGGAGACCAAGGAAGAAATCCACATCGTCGGCGAAGCCGGTGACGGCGGCGAAGCCGTGGAAAAAGCCAGGCAATTGTTGCCCGACGTGATCGTCATGGACGTGAGCATGCCGGGCATGACGGGCGTGGAAGCCACGCGGATCATCAAGCGGGAAATGCCTCATATCGGGATCATTGCCCTGACGATGTATGAGGATCATCAATATATTTTCGACCTGGTGCGGGCCGGGGCCACGGGCTACCTGCTCAAGGACTCGGATTCCACGGAAATCGTCGCGGCCATTCGCGCCATTTCCCGCGGGGAATCGCTGATCCATCCGTCGGTGGCGAGCAAAATTCTGGCCGAATTTTCGTTATTGGCCGAAGGCAAAGGCAAAAAGAAATCCTTACTGGAACACGACCTCACGGAGCGCGAGATCACCGTCCTGCGATTGGTGGCGGACGGCAAGACCAACAAGGAAATCGCCAACGTGTTGGACCTGAGCGAGAAGACCGTGAAAAATCACGTCCGCAACATCTTCCACAAACTCCACGTCTACGACCGCACCCAAGCCGCCATCCTGGCCATCCGAAAAGGCATCATCGAACTGGACCCACACCCCTGACCGTGCTTGATAAGAAAAGAGCCTGATAAAACCCTCGCTCCTGGCGGGAGAGGGTAGGGTGAGGGGGACAGTCGGGGTAGGTCGGGTTAGCGTAGCGTAACCCGACAGCGAGACTGTCCCCGTCAGGTAGCGCGCGACTCTACGACAAGCTCACGACCAAGTACCCGCAGGGCCTTGTAAATGCGGGTTGTCGCGGTGCCATGGCGAGGGTCAAGCATTCGGCGGATTACTTTGTCGTCAACACCAAAACGCCGAGCCAAGGCCACGCGAGACAACCCGCTTTTGCGGAACGCAAGGACAAGAGCGGCTTTTGCCGCCATATCTGCGGGGACGGCAATTAAATGCTCGCCGACATAGCGGGGACTTGGCATCGGAATGTCTTCATCATCGTCGATGCGCCCCGCGATCGCTTCTTCCAAGGCATCAGCGGCCGCAGCCTGCGCCTCGGTTTTGTTGGAGCCGGAAGTAAGACATTCCGGCAAGTCGCGGAATGAAACAATGATCTCGCCCGTGCTATCCGGCTGAAACCGTGCTGGATAAATAAAACGCATGCTCGTCTCTCCTTTCGACGGACTCACCGAAAGTCGTCCCGGCGAAGGCCCAGTTGATGAAGCATGGCCGACAGAAGACCGGGAGAAACCTCCTTGCGGCGATCTTTCACGATTGTTTTACGGGTACCGTAGTAAAGTGTGACGTGACTGCCCTTGCCGCGTTTGGCATTGAGGCGGACAGGAATGCCACGTGTATGGCCGATCTCAAAGATCTTGTCAATAAATGCCTTGCTTTTCATCTTCCTCAATAATAGGACAGATCTGTCCTATTATCAAGAGAAAGTTTGGTCAGACATTTTGAACACACATCTTATAGACCGGTCATGAAATTTGTCCATTGGCTCGGTGTACAGGAAATACATTTGCAAAGACACTGGATTCCCGATTAAAGCTGTCGGGAATGACGGCGGGAGAAGGTATAGTCGCTTGCGGGGCTGTTTCGGTTGGTGCTACCATTCTTCCAAGCCAAAGGAGAGCGTGGTATGGCCAATGTGACGTTGTTAGTGTCCTCGACGTGTTCAGCCTGTCCTTCTGCCAAGAGCCTGTGGAAGCAGTTGCGGGTGAAGCACAGCTTCAGTTACCGGGAAATCGATATTAGTACCCCTGATGGTCAGGAACTGGCCGACCGCCACGCGGTGCGAGCCGTTCCGGCCACGATTATCAATGGGCGACTCACCTTTGTCGGCGTGCCTTCACGGCAGAGCGCGGAAAAGGCGTTGAGTCAACGTCGGGGTTAGCACGCTGCCCGGCGTGATAGGTCCTCCCAATGAATACCGCCCTTCCGTTTGGGATGGATGAAGAGGATCTGGAACTTGAGCTTCCGGTCCTGCCTCCACGTCAAGCCGCCGTTGCGCCCGACTGTCCGTTCTGTGGCGAGCCCATGACCTTCATCGATGCGGAATGGGGCTGCGCGGATTGTAACGGTGAACTGATCGGCCCGGAAACAGGGTAAAGCGGGCGACGCTTCGCGTCTTTTTCCATGGCGCGTTTTCCTGCGCGTCGAGTCTTTTCCTCTTCCTGCCATGCTCCACGTCGTTACGGGTCTCTTTCAGCCGGATCTGGAACAAGCCTTAGCCTCCGACCTTCGTTCGGGTACCACCCCGCCTTCGTTGCCTCGTCTGGTGCTCGTCCCCTCCGAGAGTTTACGCACGCACCTCAAATGGGTCTTCTGTATTGAGAAGGGGTTGCCCCTTTTCAACGTTCATCTCCTGACGTTCCACCAGTTGGCTGCGCGGTTGCTGGAAGAACAAGGCCGGCAGGTTGCGGCCCGACTGCGGGGCGAGTCCTTCTTCCGGGAATGGGTGCACCAACGGCTGCGCCGGCGCGACGCGGATTTCACCGGGCTCAACGAACTGGCCGCGATGCCTGGCGGATGGGCTGCCCTATGGGCCACGCTCAAGGATCTCAAGGACGCGAGAGTAGACGCCGGCGCGGTGTTGGAGGCGTTCGGTCAAAGCCCGTTCTCAGCGGATGGCAGGTTGCAAGCGGTGGTCCGTTTGTACCGGACCTGGTGCGAGGACCAGGTCCGTCATTTGTTGTATGACCATGACGATCTCGCGGTGTTGGCGCTCGACCTGATCTCCACTTCGCCGTGGCTTCGTCAACAGGCCCATATTTTTTATTATGGATTTTATGACCTGACCCAAGGGCAACTCGATCTCTTTCAAACGATCGTCAGGCAATACCCCACCACGTTGTATTTTCCGTTACTCGATCAACATCCTGCTTTTCGCTTCGCCCAGCAGTTCTTCGATCAGCACGTCCGCGGGCTCGCCACGGGAACGATTGAACGCAAGGTCGAGACCACGTCTCCGTTTCGAGACCTGTTCGATCCTTCACGGGAGTCCGGGTCCCAAAGGGTCAACGTGCCCGAATCCCCGACTGCGGATAATGCTGGTGCGAGGGAGGACGGGACTCGTCAAGCAGGAGCCACCCGGGCGAGAAAGTCCTGTCGTCTTATCACGGTTTCCGGCGCGAACGATGAGATTGACGTGGTGGCCAAAGAGATCCTGACCTTGGCGCACGAGCAGCGAATTCCGTTTCACGACATTGGCGTGGTGGGACGGACGTTGACCGGATATGAAGACGTGTTCCCTCGCGTCTTTTCGGCGCACGGCATCCCTTTTCAGGCAACCCTGCGCCGGCCCCTGAGTCAGTATCCGTTTTCCCAAATCCTGCTTCGCCTTCTCGGTCTTCGTCTTCCCAATTCCGACCGGAACGCGACCTTTGACGTGTTGCATTCTCCGTTCGTGCATTGGCAGACCTTCTGCCCGGATCTTGCGACTCCGTGTCCCGATGTGTGGGAACAGTTGAGCCGGGAGGTCGGGATCGAGCAGGGTCCGCGGGACAGGGAGCGATTGGTCCTGTTTTTTGAAACCGGGGCGCCGATGCCGCACAATCGAAGACGGGGTGTGGAGACGATACCCGGTGAAGAAGTCCGCAACCTTTGGTACGTGCTGGATCGATTAACCCAACTCCTTGACGCCTTCCCGGAAGAAGCGGGTTGGGACGTTTTCACGGACCAGGCCTTGGCCCTCATAGACCGAGTCCTGATAAGGCCGTCATCGGATTTGGACGCCCACGCGCCTCAGACAGCCCCTGAAGCAGAGAGGACGGCCGGGGTATACCAAGCGATCCTGGAGTGTTTTGCAGAGATTCGGTCGCTCACGGACGTCAGCGGGCCGGTCGAGTATGCGGAGTTTCACTCCACGCTGACGCGGTTCATGGAAGAACGGCTCGTGCGGAATCCTTCGCAAGCGGAGAACGGGGTGCGGGTGGTCGATGCCATGGCGGCCAGGGGTTTGTCCTTTCGCTACCTGTTCGTGATCGGGCTGACGGATCACGTCTTTCCCCGGCATATTCGAGAGGACGGGTTTTTTCGGGATTCGGCGCGCCGGTTTTTGGACGTCAATTTGGGGTTCAAGCTCCAGGAAAAAACCAGGGGATACGACGAGGAAAAATTACTGTTCTACTTGTTGATGCACGCGGCGCGGGAGGGTGTCACCCTGCTGGCCCAACGATCGGACGAGGAAGGCCGGACAACCATCCCATCCTGGTACCTCCAGGAAGTAGAACGCTACGTGCCGGGTCTTGCTGCCGTGGACGTGCCCAGGTCAGCGCTTCACAAACCCCAGGCGACTCCATACGCCGACGAGGCGAGATGGACGCCGCGCGAGCGGCTCATCCGGCACGTGCTGCAACGCCATGAGCCGGTCCGGACCACGGCGGGGGAACCGGCGTGGTGGCGGATGCTGGAAAACGGGCTGGCAGCACTCCGCGAACAGGAGAGCGACCGGCCACACATGAATGCCTACGACGGTGTGACCGGGCTACTGCCGGAATATTGGAAGGGGCTGGCTCTGTCGGCGACCAGCCTTCAACGCTATGCCACCTGTCCGTTTCAATATTTCGTCCGGAACGTGTTGGGTCTTCACGTGTCGAGGCTGGCCTCTCAAAGTCAAGGCCCGGGCGCGTTGGAAGTGGGCACGCTGCTCCACGAGATTTTAGGAAAGTGGTACGACCTGTTGGAACGGCACGGGTGGTTTGCACGGGATGCCCCTCCTGACTGCAAGCCGCTGGGCATCCTGAAGCAGGTGGCGGAGACGGCGTTCCACGAGTTTGAACAACGGAACCCGGTCGGACCCGCGCTCTTGTGGGAGATGCAACAAGAACAGATTGTGACGATGCTCGAACGGATTTTTGAGCAGGACAAACGGGAACTGGGAAACGAATGGCGCCCGATACTGTTTGAGGAGCCCGTGAAAGGGGAGATGCCGGTAAGGGGTGCGAAGGGGACAACGTCGCTTCCCGTGACCGGCCAACTCGACCGGGTGGATTGGTCGTCCTCCCGGCGCCGGTATCGAATCATCGATTATAAATTTACCGGCAGCAGCGTGATGACGGATCAGGCGTTGGCCAGGGCGGTCGTGCAGGGAACTCGCCTGCAACCGCTGCTCTATATGGAATTGGCCGGGCAAGGGATACTCCCGTTGTTGGAGCAAAAGCTCGGGCTGGGCAAGGATGGGCAGGCCACTGTAGAGGGCGGCCCCTGTGCCGCCCCAGCCTGTGAAGGCGTCTGGTTTTACGTCGTGGCGCCTGGGGAACTTCCGGAGGAACAGGGGTTTGCTCCCGTGGCCTTTACAGCGGAAACGCGGGCAGGCATCGCCCCGCAAATCGAGACGCTGATGACCACGCTGGTCGAAGGGATCCGGCAAGGAAAGTTCTTCATCGTGCCGGGACGGCATTGCGACTGGTGCGACGTGCGAGCGGTGTGTCACCGGACCCATCCGGCAAGCGCCCGGCGCGCGCGGGAGGATTACAAGCAGATCCGGGCGCATCGAAACGTTCGCCGGCAGCAGCCTCCGAAGCCGTCCGCCAAACCTGTCAAAAAAGATGATGACACATGAAGCCGGCAACGTCGTGAAAGAGAATCTTCCTGACAGCCACGCGCGTCACAGCGCCGTCACGGCTTCGGGGACCAACGTCGTGGTGACCGCTGGGGCGGGCACGGGGAAGACCTCGCTGCTCATCGATCGCATCCTCCACCTGTTGACCCGGGGCCACGACCGGCTGGCATTGACGCAGATCGTCGCCGTCACCTTTACCAACAAGGCGGCCAGTGATCTGAAGTTGCGAATGCGTCACCGTCTGCGGCTCATGAAGGAACTCGCCACGGGGCGGTCTCCCGAACATGAACTCCACGATTACGAAATCCGGTCGATCCGGACGCTTCAAGAAACCTCGGGGCTGACCGACGAAGAATTGGCGGCAGTGAGCGACGAGGCCATGCGTGAAGTGGAGCGGGCGCACATTGAAACCATTCACAGTTTTGCCGGTCACCTCTTGCGTCTCTATCCCGTGGAAGCCGGCGTGGATCCGTCGTTTCAAGAAGACGACGGTACACGATTTCATGAGCATTTCAATTACGAGTGGGACCAGTGGTTGCAGCGTGAATTGGACGCGAGTGGCCACCGGCATGACGCCTGGCGCCGGGTTCTGGTGCGCTACGGTCTGGACGACGTCAAGCAACTCGCACGGGCCTTGACGGATGAATTGATTCCCACGTCCGGAATCCGTACTTCTCAACCGGCGATCACGCCGCACCTGCGATCCTGGCTGGCAACGTTACGCGACCGCGGCTGCCTGTTGCGGGAGCGGTATCACGGTACCCTGAAGATCAACCGTCTGCTCGATGCCGCCGTCGGTTTGTTAACGGGCGTGGAAACGAACGGTGTGCTACGGTCGCACGATGCCGATGAGGCTGTCGTGCTTCAACAGACGATACCAACGAAGACGAAGGCCTGGACTGACGAGGACTATGAAGAAGCCAAGGGGTTGCTCAAGGTTGCCCAGGCGATTGCACAGTCGGGTTCGGAATCATTATGGGACGCAGTGCAACTCCTGTCCCCGTTTGTGGCTCATTGCCGGTCCTCGTTTGTGGAAAAGGGCTTGGTGTCGTTTAATGGATTACTCGCGCGGGCGCGGGACCTGCTGCGGGACCACCCGCGCGTGCGCGCCGAATTGAAAGAGCAGTACCAGGCGATTATCGTCGATGAATTTCAGGATACCGACCCGGTCCAATACGAGATCATCCTGTTTTTGGCCGAGGCCGCGGGCTCCGAAGCCCGGGAATGGCATCGCGTGCAACCGGCGCCGGGCAAATTGTTTATCGTGGGCGATCCCAAGCAATCCATTTATGCGTTTCGGCGGGCGGATATTGAAGCCTACGATACCGTTGTCCGCGACCACGTCCTGTCGCCGGCAGCCAAAGGTGAGCGGTATGCGTTGCAGGGAAATTTTCGAACCCACGCCCAATTGCTTGATTCCGTGAACCGCTGTTGCGCGAATGTATTTCCGTCCGTTTCCGTCGAAGGGTTGCAACCCCTGTACGAACCGCTCCTGCCCGTGCCGTCGGACTCGCTGCCCTTGCCTCACGAACGGATGGAACTCCGCCTCGTCACCCTGGCGCAGGAAGACGCAGACGCGGAGACGGCCAGCCGGGCGGAGGCGGATGCCCTGGCGCGCTGGTTGCGGGATGACGTTCTGGAAAAAGAATCCCTGATCGTGGGTGGCCGTGCGGTGCCCATCCAGCCGTGCCACGTGGCGATCCTGTTCCGGACGTTCGGCCACCTGCGAATCTGCCTGGAAGCCTTTCGGCACCACCACCTGCCTTGTCTGGCCGACGGAGAGAAACATTTTTATGAACGGCAGGAAGTGATCGATTGCAGCCTGGTGTGGCGCACCCTGATGGATCCCCGTGATGAACTGGCCGCGGTCGGGGTATTGCGATCTCCCTACGGCGGCTGCTCCGACGTGGAGATCGAGTCCATCGTGCAACGCGGATTCCTGGATAATTTGGCACGTGAGTCGTCCTTCGCGCGTCTGCCGCCGATCTTTACGATCCTCCATTCATTGCACGCGGAGATCCGGGCGCTTCCGGTTCCGGAAGCGATCCAGTACGTGTTCCAGTCGCTGCCTTTGGCGGAATTGGCCGCGGCGTCCGTCGACGGCGAACATGCCCTGGCCAACGTACTTAAACTCCGGGACGTGATGTTGGCACTGGCCGCGCGGTCCGGGTTGACGCTTCGGGAAATCGTTCGCCAGGTGGAACAGTGGGTGGATGATCCACCGGATGAGGGAGAACGGCCTCTTGTGGAAGAAGGGCTCACGTCTCAGGGGCCGGGTGGCGCAATCCGGTTGTCGACCATCCATAAGGCCAAAGGGCTGGAATTTCCTATGGTGGTCGTTGCGGGGTTGCACCGGGACGTAGACCATCGTAAAGACCAGGTCCGGACGTCGCACGACTGGCTGACCAATACCATCGGTCTCCGGCTCGGTCAGGCCGCCGACCTTGGAGGCATTTTTCTCGAAACCAAAGTCGCCGAACGACAGCGAGCCGAACATGTGCGGTTGCTCTACGTGGCCATGACGCGCGCGCAACGGCGTCTCGTGTTGTCCGCGGCGCTTCACGGGCAAGGGACGATCAGGAAGGGCACGCTGCTGTCGTTCATCGCGCGCGGCCTGGACCTGGACGTGCCGGCCATGGTCGAGGCAGCGCAAGAACGGTCCCAATGCGATCATCTGGTGGGGAACGTGGCCGTGACCACGACCGTCGTGCCGGCCCCTCAACCTACAAAGAAGCTCAAGCCCGCCCCCCCCACGTGGAAAGCGACCATGCCGGATGGTACGGAACACCAGCGCCGGTGGGATATCTGGCTTAAGCAAGGAGAGACGGTTGTCAAAACTCCGCTGTTTCTCTCTGCGACGCGGCCCCTGACAACGGGTGACGTGGCGTTGCCGAAGCCGAAATCCCCCGCACTTTTGGAAAAGGTCCCCGGACAATCCGAAAGACAATCCATAGCTCCCAGGCGCAAGAAGGCGGTGTCGCAGCCTCGCTCATCCGATCGAAGCGCAATCGTAGGGACGTTGGCCCATCGTGTGTTGCACGATTGGGATTTTTCCGCTGATCCGGCCGCAATGCCGTCGTGGATCGAAGCCTGCTGCAATACTTATCTTTCCATGGAATGGGTCCAGGAGTCCGGCGACGTGTGTGCGGAATTGCAGGAGATTTTCGCGTACTTCGTCGAGTCCGAACCGTATGCCGTACTCCGGCAGGCTGACATTCTGGGCCGGGAGATTCCCTTCGCCGTTCCCTGGAAGAACGCGGATACGGATACGGAACACGTTCCAGCCAGCGTGATGGAAGGGGTGATCGACGTCATGTATCGCCGGGATCAACAGCTTTGGATTGCCGACTACAAGACGCACCGGGTAGAGTCTCACTCCGTGGAACAGGTTGTACAGGACTCCCGCGCACAGATGAAGATCTATCGTCGAGCGGCCGAGTCGGCCTTGGCCCAGGGTCCCGTCCGGACACAACTCATCTTTTTACGGAGTGGACTCAGCGTCGAGGTTTGAGTAGGATAGATGAATCTCCCTCTCCCATTTCCCGCATTAAGCGGGAAATAGGGAGAGGGCTGGGGTGAGAGGCTCTTCTTTTTCCCCTCCTTTGTAAGGAGGGGCGAAGGGGAGGTAGAGAGTAGCGAATGAGAAAATCTCTTCCTTCAATCACGCGAGAAAAGGAGAACGTTCATGCCACTGCGCAATTGGACAATAGGATGTTTCATATGCAGTCTCGTCTTCATCGGGGCCTGCAGCAGTACAGGGAAAGTGAAAGCTATAGCCTTGAATGCCCCTGGCGGGAGCAACCCCGAAGCCGCGTCGGCCGTGAAAGCAGGCAATGAGGCCTTTGCCGCCGGGAAATGGTCCGTGGCGAAGCAGCAATACGAAAAAGCCATCGGCGTCCAGGAGACCTTGGCGGAGGCGCATTACAATCTGGCCCTGACCCTGGATCGATTGGGACAGCGAAAACAAGCCGAGGAACACTATACCCAGGCCGCGAATTTCGCTCCCGGCCATCAGGTCATTTGGAATTCCCGGATCTACCGCCGGTATGGTGACGTCACGCCAGCCGGAGGAGGCGGAACCTTACCCGGAGTCCCGGGCCTTGGCGGTCTCGGCGGAATCGGCGGCGGCGGCAGGCCTGGCGGAGCACCCCCCGGAGGATTTTAGCCGACCGACCCAACGGTCATTCCTGTATGTGTTCACTCATTCGTTGACAATTTATACCACTCTTTTCTCTCTTTTG
>JAPPLK010000025.1:0-8863 GCA_028819435.1 Nitrospira sp. | reverse complement strand
CCTGTATGTGTTCACTCATTCGTTGACAATTTATACCACTCTTTTCTCTCTTTTGTGGCTGCGCGATCTTAATGTGTTCCCTAACAGGACTTATACAGGCCCTTGACACGCTAGCAGCGTGCCACCATACTTTTGCCTCTGCTCACATCGGACATTTAAGCTCCATGGCCTCGACTCCCCGGATTAAGTTACGACTCGAATATCGATATTTTGGTCTGGATATGCCAGATTCCAAGGTGAGTGAATTGATCTCTGCTGTTACTTTTTGCTAAAATTGATCAATAAGTCAAATATGTGCGATTGAGAGGTCATTTTGTTTAGGATTAGGCAGGACACTTCGCGACTCAGTCAAAGGATGCTCGTCTTCCTGGTAGAAGATGTCAGCCTGTTTCTGTATGTGGTGTCTTTCGTTGTAGGAATCGTTGCTTTTGGTGTTGCTTATTATCTACTTACTCCTAGTGGTCACGGCATTGGGCAAAATTTTAAGCCGCTTTCCGACGTCACACCTCTCGGAGGCATATACTTTAGTATCGTCACGGTGTCCTCCCTAGGATACGGCGACATGCATCCGATGGGAGTATCGAAGGCACTTGCTTGCGCAGAGGTACTCATAGGACTCGCCGTAGTAGGCATCATGATCGCTAAGGTAACTTCACAGCGTCTGTCATATCATGTTTCGCGCCTCTTCGGTTCTGACGCTCAAAGACGGCTTGAAAAAATAGCTGCGGAATTCGAGACGGCTCAAAATCGTCTGGCAGAAATCACAATTCAGCTTGCGAGTATATATCAGGGCACACCTGTTGGAACATCCAATGGAAACAAGGCATTATTACTCTCAAATTTCAGGGAAGTTATCGGCACCCTTCACGCAAAATGTGTCGGGTTTCGTGACTACTTTTCTGACGAGACTGCACAAAGCAACTACTTTCGAATTGCCCCAGTCAATGCAGTCGTGCGAGTGGGTGATGTCGTCGACAAGGTATTCTTCAGACTTAGCCAGTTCATCATAAGCCTGTCGCCCCAATCAAGGACCGAAATTCTTGATAGTCACAACAGACAGAGGATTTCAGAGGCAATTGATGCACAGAAACAGGTCTGTGACATGGTTCGACAATATGCGACGGATGGGGAAATACTAGCGGCGTTCCGACGAATTGAGGAAACCTGCAAGCAGGTGCCAGCAAGTTACTTTGCTATTCCTCAGGAATTACAGCCTGATCAAGTCCTACAAGGCACTGATGAACCACAAGAGTTTTCTGGCACAGACGATGAACGAGGAGATTCCCCATAAGCACGAATCATCAAGGTATTTTGGAGGTATCAAATGCAACTGAACTGGACAAAATGTCAGAGCGACGTCTGGTGCAAGCTCGATTCCGTAAACCTAGAGCACGAACATTTCGAAAACAGGTATGGTGTTTATATCATTTGGCATGGGGGTAGTGAGTCTGCGGTCGTATACGTTGGTCAGGGGAATATCAAGGATCGCCTAGCTGAACACCGAAGAGACCAAGAGATACAGAAATATGCGTCTCTGGGTCTTTATGTAACTTGGGCAACAGTGGGTGCAGAGCACCGTAATGGGGTGGAGAAGTACTTGGCGGATATTTGGCACCCCAAAGTCGGTGCAACCCACCCAACAGCCGAACACATAGTCGTGAACGCTCCGTGGTAGAATTGCGAACTAACGTGAAGCACGATTTAATCAAGCGTTCTGGCAACACGCAAGATGCACGGGCAGACGTCCGGACAGTCACGGAAGTCCTGCCCGGCATGATGTTTTGCCACAGCCGGCTCACTCGATGCCACGCCGATAGAACGGTCTTTCGCCTCAGCCCAAAAGGGGCCTCCGCTTAGCCACAGCGCCAAGAGCAGGGCAACAAAGAAAATCCGAAGGGTTGTCCGATCGCTCATGGTTATTCGATGCGATCCGCTAAGCGTTCGACTTGGTTTTCCAGTTCGGTCGTTCGAGGCGGCGGGGTTTCGTGCATCCGGTCTACTTCCCGGTCCAATTCATCAAAGCCTGATCGGGATTGGCGTTGGGTGGCTTCCAGCAACTTCGCTTGTAATTGTTGGGCTTCTCTGTACAAGGCTTCGATCTTTTCGAGCCGGGCTTCATACTCCGCTTTGGTGACCATGCCGGCATTGTACCGGTTGCACAGTTCCACGTACCGGGCAATGGTGCCTTGAACGACTTTCTCCCAGGCGACGTCGGAGCGATAGGTAACGCCCATTTCCGGTCCGACGTTGAAGAGAAAATTCCCGGCCCTGAGACCCAGCGTGAGATCAAGCGTCTGCGTCTCGTACACACCGCAATCGAGTTCATGGTCCGGCGGTTCGCCCACCCGTTTCGTGTGCTGCTCCTTGGTCGAATGCCGCTTCGCTCCCCGTTCCGTGCCGGGATGGGTGGAGGGTGTGACTCTCGCCTGTTCCGTAGATCCTCCCAGATCCCGGTTTCGTTTTTTACGAATGGACTTCCGCATTTCGCGCGCCATGTCCTCCAAGTCCTGCTCCGTCTGTGCCAGCCACTGATCGATTTGATGGAACTGGTACGGCCGTTTGGGGGCAACGGTCACGCGGCCTTGGATGATTCCTCCGTTGTGACTGTGCCGGCGGTGCTTCCATCCGGCCGCGTTCCTTCTTGCGCTCTTTCAAACGTGACCCCTTCCGTTGCCATCCACTCCCGGGCGACGTTTGATTTGAGCGAAAAATTGACGTCCGTGATGGTCAATCCATCTTTTGCTCGCCGGGCAATGGCGGTGTTGACCCCAATTTGCCGGCCTTCTCCGTTGATCAGCGGTCCGCCGGAATTGCCCCTGTTCATGCTGGTTTCGGTCTGGAACATATGTTTGCTTGGCACGTCTCCGTAATTTGCCCGAACCGCACTGATGACCCCGGTAGTCAGGGTCCAGAGTCCGCCCTGCTCGGGATGGCCGATGGCCACCACCTTCGCGCCTATCCTGACCTGGTCCGAATCTCCCAATGGCAAGACGGGTACGGCGTGAAGCGGATCCGTCACTTTTAGCAGGGCCAGGTCCAGGTCCCGATTCAACGCTTGCACCTTGGCGGGGAATCGATTCTTCAGATCCTCATCAAAATTGCCGGTTACGCGATCAGGCTTCACGGCGACCCAGAGATGGTCGTGAGGGGAACCAGTTGTCTGGTCAAGCACGACGTGGGCATTCGTCAGGATCAATCCATCGGATCGAACGAGCGATCCACTTCCGACCATCCCTTCCTTGCCGGAGCTCCCATACACGAAGACCACGCCTGGGGCCGTCATCGCATACAGTTGTTCATGCGTGAGATCCATCGCATGTCCCAAGGACATCGGCCACAGCACGGCCGCGGAAACGGATGCGACCAACGCAAAGCTCACGGCTATAACCGTCATTTTAGCTCGCCAGCCGTTCGCTGGTTGCGCATTCATGATTTCCTTCGCCTCGTTTCAGTCTGCATAGTGCAGCACTCCCTTACTGCTTCTCTAATTCCTTATTGAGTTCTTCATGAGCTTTTCGGGCATTCTTTCTGATGAATTCTCGCATCGTGGTGTCCAATTCTTTGAACTGCTCCGTTGTCGCTCCATATTTTTGCATGGCCTCAAGAAATTCTTCCAAATCCAACCGGACCAAAGCGTAGGACTCATTGTGGTCCGGGTGTTCCCAGTATTCGATAATTTGGGTTCCCACGAGCGTCGCATCTGTCACTTGCTTCATGACGTCTTCGACGTGTTGCTCGACACTGGCTCGTTCCATGTCCCCGGCAGTGGTCTCTGCCAAATACTGTTTATTGAGTCCCGCGACGTACACTTGAAAGTTCTCGGCCAGAAACCGTCGGGCCGTTGCCTCTGCCGACCTGCGACGCAACGCGGGATTTTGAATGCCGGCAGCATTGCCGACTCCATAAAAGACTGGTTGTTCGCCGTTAAAGGCGGCTCCACCCTTTGTGAGCCACTCGGGTCCCCCCACGTCCTAGATGGGTTCGGCCCTCCGGGTCCCGCCCATGTTCTCCGCGTCGGGTGACACGGACTCGCATCCGGCCAGTCCGCCCAAGATCAGGACCAGTGCCACACCTACTGTTGTCACTCGATGGATTCGATCTCGCATGGTTCTTCTCCTTTGTAACTGAAAATGGCTTTCCAGCCTCTGTATTCTTCATCTCCCTGGAGGAACGCCTGTCCGTCAATTTTCGTGAACTGACATTTATACCAATCCCTTCGGTAACGGTGAAAAATATAGTAGTTTTTTACATAGGTAACAATCAATAAGGAGGGCAATCTTTCCTATAGGCTGGTCTCCTGCACCTGAAGGAATGAAAAGGGAGTCGGGCGTAGGTGGATTAGCGAAGCGTAGTCTGGCATAGAATTGGCTCAGCCGCTTGAAAACCCGGAAGAGCGTGGATATCGTGGGCACGCAGGTAGCACGTGACGGAAAGAGAATCGACATGAAACAGGCAATGATAAGGACCGCCGTGGTCGTCGGGGCGATGCTGTTGGTGGGGCTGCTGGCCGGGGAGACGGAGGCGGCGTTTCGGAACCCGGACGGCGTGGCGGTAATCATTGGCAATCGTGCCTACAAGTACGACGTGCCGCAGGTGACGTATGCGCACCGTGACGCCGAGGCCTTCCGGCGCTACGTGGTCGACGTGCTGGGCTTCGACCCGGAAAACGTGATTCATGAAAAGGACGCGGATAAGGCCACTATGGAACGGGTGTTCGGCAACAAGGACAACACAAGGGGGAGTGACCTCTGGCGGTATTTGCACCCTGATGGCCTCTCGGACGTAGTGGTCTTCTACTCAGGTCACGGGATTCCGGGGTTGAACGACAAGCGGGGCTATCTGCTGCCGGTGAATGCATACCCGGACGCCGCTGAACTCAACGGCTATCAGATCGACGTGCTGTACGACAACCTGGTCAAATTGAAAGAGCAGCAGGCAGTGCGGTCGGTCCACGTGTTTCTTGACGCCTGTTTTTCAGGAGACAGCGGGGGCGGGAGGCTGATCGGGTCCGCAAGCGCGATTCGCGTGGCCCCGCGTACAGAGTCGATGGGCGTGGAGAAACTGACGATCCTGACTGCGGCATCCGGTAAGGAGGTGGCCTCATGGGACAAGGCCGCGAAGCACGGGCTGTTCACGCATCATCTGCTGGATGCGCTCTATGGCGGGGCCGATGCCGACGCGGACGGACAAGTGACCGCAGCCGAGGCGAAAGCCTATTTGGACAGCCATATGACCCGTGCGGCCCGGCGGACATTCGGCCGGGTTCAGAACGCGGAATTGCGGGGCATGGAGACGGTGGTGTTGGCCCGGGCGGTGGGGGGAATATTTCCCGTGCGGCCGTCGATTGCACAGGAGAGAAAGGTAGGGCAGCGCTTCCGCGATTGTCCGATGTGCCCGGCGATGGTGGTGGTGCCAGCGGGGAGCTACGAAATGGGCTCAGTTGACGGTGCCTCCTCCCTACTTTCTAGGCCAATCGGGTATTCTGATTCACACCCGCTACATCGCGTGACGATCGCCGAGCCGTTCGTAGTGGGAGTGTACGAGGTCACACGGGGCGAATTTGGACGGTTTGTGGAGGCAACAGGATATTTGACAGGGAACACCTGTAGTTGGCGCAATCCGGTATTTGTG
This sequence comes from Nitrospira sp., assembly GCA_028819435.1. Lineage (GTDB taxonomy): Bacteria > Nitrospirota > Nitrospiria > Nitrospirales > UBA8639 > Bin75. Next base: position 3,232 of record JAPPLK010000025.1, on the reverse strand, counting down.
CAAACGGATCAGCATCCGGTGGTCTGTGTGAGTTGGAAAGACGCACAGGCATACGTGGAATGGCTGTCTCAGGAGACGGGCGAGGCCTACCGGCTGTTAAGCGAGGCGGAGTGGGAGTATGTGGCACGGGCTGGGACGCGCACGGCCCGGTATTGGGGGCAGGATTCGTCTGGTCAGTGTCTGTATGCGAACGGAAAGGATGCCGCGTTGTTGAGGAGTGACGCGAGGCGAAAGCAATTTAATGATGAGACTGCCAAGGAACAAGCTAAGTCATTGGCAACAATCCCCAAGAGCTACTACTTGATTGAGATGCAGGCTGTTGAATGCGATGACGGCTATGCCTGGACGAGTCCGGTGGGCGCGTATGGAGCGAATGGGTTTGGTCTGCACGATGTGCTGGGGAACGTAGCGGAGTATGTAAAGCGTAGGCGCATTTTCGAGTGGAAGCGCAAAGATCGAGAGCGCATAGAACTGGAAGAAAAACGGAGAGGTGATGAGTGTCGCGCTGGATACGCTGACGACTTCCCCGACTGTATGGCTCGCTTGGCTAGGTACCACATGGCCAACTATTTTGATCAGGACTTTGTAGTTTTGCGACGCGTGACGCGGGGTGGATCCTGGAGTGGAGATGCGTTAAGAATCAGATCCGACGTGCGCGATATGGCGACCACCCACGAGTACAGCGACATCGGCTTCCCAGCAACCGAGGAAGAATTCCTCCAACGCTATTACGATACCTTCTCCGACAAGAAGTTCCCACATCTTGACTACGATCAGTTCACTGATCTTGTTGAACGGGATTTACGGAAAGACCCGACTGTCTTTGGACAGATGGCTGAAGAGATGGAGGTGTCGAAGCTCATTGTTACACCAAAATTCAAGCGCGAGTACTACAACGCCCACCGTGACAAATTTGCCGGGGCCAACATTCCCTACGATCGGTTCAACCAACTCGTCGATGATCGTCTCCTGCAAGATCCGAAATTCGCGCAGCACATGGGCGATGACCTTTACGGTAAGCTCTTTCTCCACAAGATGGCCCGCGAGGAATTTGACGCGGAATTCATGGGCAGGGTTGATAAATCTGATCCGACACTCCTTCAGATGAGGAACAAGGCCGAGGGTTTGGTGCAGGCAGCCAAGACTCCCGATGCCTCAGCCCCAAAAACATCGGAGAGAAACAGAGCATCGACTCCGATATGGGTGATCACCAAACAGAACAGCAGTTCTGTCACCATCGGTTTCCGTGTCGCCCAGACGCTTAATTAGATCGTTCGACCTCCCTTGCTATGCCGTCTACGTCGGTGGCAATTGGGTCATTTGGGTAGCTAGAATGGGCCAAACGGGAAAGTATTATGTGGAAGACTGCATGGAACATTGAGCGGCTTAGGCAGAAAAATCCGCAAGCCTGAACGATTGATTCCATCAATTTTCGACAGAAAGGAAAAACGATATGATTGCATTGCAGAAATCGTTCTACGAAGAGTTACGTCAAACGTTCAACGATCACTCGGTTTTTCAGGTACGTTTGCGAGGTCGTAATGAGATTCGTCTGAAGTCAGAAGATGATGAGATTTATTTGAATCGTGAAATGGAGAAGGCAATTTGCAGAGGTTGGTGCGCGCGCCATACAGAGCATCGAGAGTCTTTTATCAACGGAACAGCAATCGCCGTTGAACAGTGTGAATATAGAACCCAAAATGGGGGATGGACCTGTTCGTTTATTCTGCGAATTATAGAGCCATTTCACGGCCGGCTCCTCTATAAAGCCTTGGAATATGCCGGTGAATCTCTCGGCATTGGGGAGGAAACACCATATTACAATTATGGACGTTTTGACATACAGTCTATGGAGCCCATAGACGGAAACGGCGATTCTTAATCCATCTTGAGGATTTTGCCACATAAGTCCTAATGCCAAACGTACGCAAGGCGGTTGATAAGCCAAGATGGTTAGCGAAAGACAGACATGCTCTTGAAGACCGTTCATGTAAACCAGTGTGTACTGCTCGTAGCCGTGGCGGTTCTGCTCTGGGGAGGGTGTGGGACCGAATCGGCGCCTCGAGTCGATGATGGCTCATCGTCTCCTGAGACGAGGCAGGCGAGCAGTCGCCAGCAGGCCACTTCTTCGGAATCTGTGGCGTCTCGGCCATCTCCCAGGGAATCCATGGAACGGATGATTCGTGAACTGGAGGGGAAGCCGCCGTTGCCATCGGATGAAGAGTCCGGGTCTGCCCTTCAGAAACCCGAAGTCGTTCCCCAAGAAGAAGTCCCCATTACAGGGATGTCCTCGGAAGACTGTCCTCCGGCGTGGTGGCAACGCGGGGAGCCTTCTGGTTTTCTCGACGGCATCGGGGGACCGGCGGAGAGCAGGGAATCGGCTGAGGCACAGGCCCGGTTGGATATCGCCAAATCCATTGAAGTGGGCATCTCCGGTGCGGACACGATCCGGCAGCGGGAAACCTCCGATAAAGGATTCGAGTATTCCGTGGAATCGACAATCGTGGAACGTGTGAACCTTTCGCTGACGGGTTTTTCCATTCCGAACGTCGGGACATGCGGCAACCAGTGGTATGCCCGTGCCCGGTTGAATCGCGCCGAAGCGGAGAACGCCTGGCGCTCGGATTTGCGTGGGCTGGATGCTGAAGCGGAAACGCTTCGCACGTCCATTGGCGGCAAGGATAACAAAGACGTGTTTGCGCTGCTGTCGGCGCAGCACCGGTTGACGGTTGTCCTGGAGACCGCAAACCAGATTGCAAAACGGCTACCGCGTCTGACGGGCAAACAAGAACCCGGGCTGCTACGTCAAGGCGACGTGCTGGCTGCCAAGCAGGACTATGAATCATTGATCCGTTCCTTTCAGGTGGAACTTTTGATGGTCAAAGGGAACAAGCAACAAGCGGTCTTTGATCGCTCTTTGGAAAATCTCTTGGAGGTTCGGCTTGTGGCAGGCTTGGGAGAAAAGGGAGTACCTGTCCCGGGGGGTCCGGTACGGTTTGCGTTTGACCGGGGCAAAGGCGAGGTTGATCCTCCCCTCAACTCGACCGACCACGAAGGCTACGCTCGTGCCAGAGTGCATCGCGTAGAACCGGCCGGGAACGCGACTGACACGGAGGCCGTCATTACCGCCCGTTTGCACGTCGCCGACCTTGATTTAGGTCTTCCTTCATTGGTTCATGCGTAAGCTTCCCCGTCAAGGAGACAGTTCTAAAGTAGAGTGTCTGGCTTGTTC
>JAPPLK010000055.1:17878-25967 GCA_028819435.1 Nitrospira sp. | reverse complement strand
CCCCGACCTGATCGGGGATCCAGTGTCTTTGTCTTTTGGGATTTACATCGAATAGTCACATCACCGATTAGCGTTTCCACTTCGGCTCCTTTTTCACCGCTTGTACCTTTGCATTGACTGGCCGCAAAACGCTTCTCTCACCGTTTTCAGACTTGCACCCTGCATGTCTACGGTCTGCTCCTTCTCCGCCTTCGATGGCTGATAATCCTGTGGCGGCATGGTGATCGTGACGGGCTTGGGTCGGCGTTTGGACTTGACTTGTGACGTGCGCTTATTTTAGCTTATTTTAAGTAGGCCCTTTGTCGGGTCTCCTGTGAAATACAAGAGCCTATCACCAAAAATGACGACTGGCTACCGCCATCGTCGATGATCATGAACCGGCAAATACGCAGGGTCTCCCACACTACCTGGGTGATGAAAGTCGGCCCGACTTGCGTGTGGTCGGCCCCTTTTATGCATTCATCCATACGTGAAAGGAATCCTGAACATGGTACGGTTCTTCCTTGTAACACTTCTCCCCTTCCTCTTAACCCAATGTGCGACCCTCACCTCAGGCACCTCGCAATCTGTCTTGGTCGAGGTTGTTAATGCTCAAGGAGCTTCTTGTCGAGGCACGGATAATACAGGGCGACAATATGTCTGGACAGACACCCCATTTTCGGCAACGGTTCATAAAGGTGACGGCCCCATGACTCTGATTTGCAAAAAAGAAGGCTTTGAAACGACCACAATGACGTTTGATGAAAGCCTGACAGGAGCAACATTTGGCAATATTATCTTGGGAGGAGGCATCGGCATTTTGGTAGACACGATGAGTGGAGCGGCCCAAGAGTACCCGTCGCAGGTCCGTCTTGTCATGAAACCTCTTGCAACCGCACCGCAAGCGATGCATGACGAGTATCAGAAATGGAAAAAGAAACTTGAAACTGAGGCAGAGACGGACAATAACTCCTGCCCTGACGATGAACCTTGTGAGTAACGATTTTGAGGCATAAATGCTTCATTGAAGAAATTTAGCATGCTACTATTTACCGCTGAGTAAGATGCTGCTTGGCAATCTCTGCGAACCTTGGGAAGGAACATGATACAGAACCGGTCTATTGCGATAGTTGTAGCGGCAGTTTGTCTTCTCTCACTGGCCGCTTGCGGCGGAGGGGGAGGCGGTGATTCAAGACCTGCTATCGTCACTCCGACTCCTGAGCCCACACCTCCTCGTAATCCTACTGCTAATCCCTCATATCACCTCAACACGGCACGCTTTACGACACACCAACCAAAAGTACTCGAACAGATCGGTGCGCATCATGCGTATGCCAGGGGATTAACCGGAAAGGGTGTGCGGATCGGGATCGACGATAGCATCGTGGACTATACGCAAAGCGCCGAGTTCGGAAGCCGGGTGAAGCTGAGAGCAGCAGACGGGGCGAGCCTCGGTTACGCACGCCCGGATGGCGACCTGATCTTCAGCAATGTCGGCACGTGCATATTGTTTGACCCATCATGCGACACGTGGGAGGGTAACAGCGCGGGAGATCCGGAAGCGGTCAACAGTTGGGTGCGCCAGATCGTCGATACGGATGGCTGGCCCACCAGCGATGACTCCGTATTTGTGGTTGATGAGTACTACGACGAAAATGACCTGATCGAGAGGTTGTTTCGCTGGACGGAAGTGCCGACACCCTATGGTCAAGAAGGATCCCATGGGACCATTGTCGCTTCAGTTGCAGCAGGAGAGAATCTGGGGGTTGCCCCAGGTTCCATCATTATTCCAATCGCACAAAATCTATCGGACGACCAAAGAACCAACGCCTTCGCAGATGAAACCTTGCGAAGATGGATCTCAGTGCTCCCGGTTACAGCCCGCAGTACCCTCGATGATGAACTCGCAAGCACTCAGCGAGACAATTACGCGAAGTTCGACATTATCAACCGTTCCTATGGCGCGGCAGTATTCGATCCCAACGTGATCTCAAGCGAGATCGACTCCGAATTGCGTTGGTACAGACGATACTTACCGCAGACCTTGAGTGCCCTCTTACAAATCGACACACCAGCTTCCGAAAAAACCATACTTGTCTACGCCGCGGGCAATGAAGGACAACGTTGGTCTGGCATAGGAGCAGATTTGCCATTTTACATTGAGGAGCTACGCGGCCACTCTCTTGCGGTCGCCGCTACGAATCCGGACACAGGAGCCATCGCGGACTACTCCAATAGATGTGGTCCACTCCCGTCCAACTGGAATGCCGCAAGACATGGGGCGCACTACTGTCTCTCAGCCCCAGGTACCGTGCGAGGCCTCGTGCCCAATCCGAACAGCCCCGGAAGCGGCGACGTGAGGGGTGGAATACCAGGCACCAGCGTCGCTACGCCGCTCGTTTCGGGCGCTCTCGCCCTGCTGATGGAGCATTTCCGAGGGACCCGAGGCAATACAGAAGTCGTGAGACGTATGTTGGATACGGCAGATCGCAGTGGCCGGTACGCGAACTCGGCCATCTATGGCGCTGGGCACTTGGACCTGGAGGCCGCGCTCTCACCCGTCGGCACGTTGAGCGTGGGACAATCGGCACGTGGGCTCTACGAGAGTTCGCTCCAAGTGCCGGCAATCTTCGGCTCGATCACGGACCGCGTTGAGGGGCTGGAACTGACGGCCTTTGACGAGCAGAACTTTCCCTTTTGGGTGCCCCTGTCCTCCAGGGTGAGAAGCGGCACGGCCATACGCTCCACGATTCCCATGTTCCAGGGCCTTCAACGCAATGCTGCACCGGCCCCGGGTTTTGAATCCATGGGCATGAACTGGACCCCGATTCAGAATGCGGGGAGGCTGGGTCTCCCGGAAGGCCAAGACTACGTGGTCGGCTTCGGGCCGTCATCCATGAGCTTTGCCCGCCAACCCCAACAGGGCGGGTTCGGCTATGGATTCAGCGTCAACGATGGGAATTACCTGGGGGCACAAACGTCCGGAGCCTTTGGCCGGAATCTGCGGTCCGGGATGGTCTGGACCTCACATGCGATTGTTCAGGAGTTGGGCCACGGGTTGACGCTCAACGCCACTGGCACGATGGGGATGAGTCTCCCGGACTATGAACAGGATGCGATCTTTCAGGCATCCTCTTCACTTCTTTCTGCCGTGGCTATTCGTGTGGGCACCCCGCAAACCGTCCTCATGATTGAGCAACCCTTACGGGCCGAGACGGGCACCGGCACGTTCCGCATTGAGAATGGGCGGATGGAGAACGGTCGGCGGCTGTACGACAAATATCGTATACGGTTGAGCCCGGAGGCGAGAGAAATCCGGTTGGCCGTGCATCATGAACAAGACGCCATCGGTGGGAAGATTGCCGTGGAGGTCGGGCAGACCATGAACGCCGGCCATATCCCTGGCCGACAGGATTCGCGGTTTGGCTTCGCGTACCGGCTGATCTGGTGACACGGTGAAGCGTCTCCGCGCCTTGGCCATTGGATGCGTGGCTATGTTCGGTGTGGCCTGCACAAGTCAGCAGAATCCGGAAACGGCACACCCGCCGGGCAGCTTGGGCGCTCCGGTCGAGCGAGAAGGCATCATTTACACCCCTGTGAGCATCGGCTCACAGGGGTGCCTGCTCTACCACATCAAAATCCCCGGCGGCCACGCCCCGGCGGCCTTAGCGTACCAAGGCACTGACGGGCAATTCAGCTACGGACGTCCGGACCAATGTGTCAAGAAGGCGACTGGGTCCACCACATTCCGATGACAACCAATTGAAAACTACCCTATGACGTTATAGGATATAAACATGGAAATGCCCATCACACCCGGCGAAATTTTGCTTGAGGAATACCTCAAGCCCATGGGGATTTCGCAGAATACCACGGCACGCGCCATTGGTGTGGCCCCGCGAGCGATCAATGAGATCGTGCATGGTCGCCGGTCAATCACACTGGCCATGTCGATTCGCTTCGGTGCCTTCTTCGGTCAGTCAGAACAATTCTGGCACGGCATCCAGGTCGAGGGTGACAGAAAGAAAAACGACCCCTCACCCCGGCCTTCTCCCAGCGGGCGAGGGGTTCCGGGCATCAGGCCTCAGGCGAGGCCGAGAGGAGACGCGCAATAGCTCCGGCAGCGGTGGCGCGAACGGCTTCGTTTTGATCTTTCATGAGTGGTTTGAGGCGGGGAATCAGTTCTCGTCCACCGACCCTGGCCAGTGACCTGGTTGCTGAAATTCGAGGTTTGGGCACGGGGTCGTTGAGCAAAAGAAGCAATGGCCCCACCACGTCGCGGGCACGGCCATGACCCAAGGCTTTGGCCACGGAAGAACGCAGGCCCGGATTCTGTTGCCCCATCAATTCCCGCACGGTTCCGGCCACGACGCTGAACGGACTGCTCAATTGCAGCAAACCCGCGATGGCCGCGGCCCGCACACCCATGTTGTGATCCTGCAAGGCCCGGGTCAAAGGAGAGACCGCCCGTTCGGCCTTGAGCTTCCCCAACGTCACGGCAGCTACGCTTCGGACAGCCGGCACAGGATCAGCAAGTGATTTGATCAGGAGAGGAATGCCTTTGCTTGAACCGAGTTTCCCCAGCGAAGCCGCGGCCGCCGCACGAATCGACGGTTGTTTGTCACGAAGCCCCTGTTCGAGCAGCGGCAATCCCTTGGGATCCCCGATTTCACCGAGCATTCGTAGCGCTCCTCCTCGTTCATAGCCTTCCGGCACGTTGGTCGCCTGCTCCACGGCCTGCCAGTGTTCCTTCTGCCCGAGTCTATACAAGGCCGCGGCCGCGGCAACCTGCACAACCCGATGTTCATCCTTCAACAACGGGACGATCAGGGAAATGGACCCGGGATCACCCCATCGGCCCAAGGCTTTCAAGACCGTGACCCTGACCAGGCCCGCCTTATCCTTGAGCGCGTTGAGAAAGCTTTTTGCTTGTCGCCCGGACGGCAACTTGCCCATACCCTCGGCAACCAATACCCGAATCATGCCCGATCCGTCACTGAGCCCATCCTGAAAATACGGAACCATCTCATCGGACGGAATCTCCTTCAACGCCGAATAGGCTGCCCCTCTCACCTGCTCGCGCATATCCGACCGGAACGGGAGAATGCTCTGGACGGCAAGTTCCCGCAGCAGCCCTTCGTCCTTTCCGTTCGCCTTGACGAATGCATCATAGGCATCGATGCCCTCGGCGGTCTTACCCAGCCGCGCCAAACCCAACATCTTGAGCCGCGAGGACGCCTGCTGCCATTCTGCGTCATCGAGAAGAGATTCGACCAGTTCCAGGGTCTCCTGAAAATCGCCTCGTTTGAATGCCTGCTCAGCCAGCCCCAACCGCTCTTCAGCAGATGTTTGTCCTGTAACGGACCCCGCCGCCAACAGGACACCGCAGACAACGCCCATAAACATCGTTGTCCATTGCCGAACCGTCATAGCCATTTATCCTTCATCCGCCTGTTTTTCGGTGGCTTGAAACGTTCGATACCCCAACGGCGTTTCAAAAAAATACTCCGGTTGTTTCGAGAGCACGACCCGGCCATATTCCACGGACCAATCCCGATCCAGGCTCACAAGTTTCAACAACAACTGTCGCGTTTCATCGACCCATTGATAATATGTCTCCCGGTGGTCGTGACGATCCACCACCACTTCGTACAACGTGGCCTGCTGCTCGCCGACCATGGCATCGCCGATTCGGGACCGGGAGATCTCCCCGTCCAACGTCACCGCCAGGGGAAGCACGTAATCCAGGGTCAAGGGAACCGCCATCACCAAACGGCGTTGGGAAAGAATGTACCACACCTGCTGTTTGTCCAGCCGGACGATTGTGACCGTGGCATAGCCCATATCCGTTTTGACCCCTCCCCGGTGTTCAATCCGGTAGCGCCCCCCCTTGACGAACAATTGAGCATGTGAGGTCTTGCCATTGGTGCGCCACGTCAGACGGGCCGAAAATTCCAGATCTCCGGAATCACGCGTAGCCCGGACACCCTGACCGGAGGCACGGACCTCGGACAAAGGCAAGAGAAACGTGGCAAACAGGAAAACGGAAAGGAGCCGGGACCACCCGGGTCGGCTTGAACGGAAAACCATGACGGCTATTAGATCAACGGACAACCACAGGGGGTTGTCCCTACATCATCGTCCTTTGTAGGGGACGGCCCCTGTGCCGTCCCGAATGAACCGCCGGCCCTCCCCCGACTGACGGGTTGTCCCTACACCATCGTCCTTTGTAGGGGACGGCCCCTGTGCCGTCCCGAATGAACCTACTGGCGCTCGAGAAGAGGTTCGATCGTGAATTCCCGGCCCAACGCTGCGGGAGTGAACCGGGGAGGTGTCCGAACCGTGAGCGCGGTCTTTCGTCGTCCCGGCGAAGGCAATTGGAAATCAATTGTCTGTTTCGCGCCCGGTTCGATGGTCACCGGCTTCTTCATGACCTGCTTGACGCCGGGATGCCACGCCCGAAGGTCATACGTCCCGGGTGGCACTTCTTCGATGGAAAATTGTCCGTTCTCATCGGTCAGCACGTAGTAGGGATTGTCCACCGCAATGGCCCAGCTTTCCATATACGCGTGAAACCCGCATTGCATGACGAACGTCCGGCGTTTTTTGCTCAACTGGAATTGCCGGACCAACGACTCTCCGGGTCTATGGTCATGGGTTGCGTGCAGGTCGCCTCGTTGATGCCGATGATTGAAGGGCAGCGGTGAATTGAACAACACCCGGGTCCCCATGGCGGCCGAGGTCTCGTAGGCCTGAATGTCATGCATCACGGGATCCATGTTCACCACTTCGATTCCGTGCCCGCTTCGCACGACGGTCGTGAAGGGTGAAAATCGACAATCCCGCGCTTCGACCCGCGGCACGGAAAGAGAAAACGGTTTGCCCTCCTTCACGCCTTCCAACAACACGACGACGTTCAGGACCTGGCCCTGCTCGTTCACCAGAAAATCACGAAGGAGACGCCAGCCGTTTCCGTTGGAGATTCGCCCGCAATATTCAGGATCCGGGAAAATGACCAGGTTGTACGCCTTCGGGTCCGGCACCGGTCCCGAAAGGGTGACCGTCCCCTGAACCGTTCCGCCACCGGCAATCTCTTTGACTTCATATCCCCAAAGAGAGGAAGCCGGAATCAAAAGGGTCACGCACAAGCCGGTGATCAGAAAAGCCTTCATCAGCCCTCCGAAACGTCAGGGGTTCTGCAGCCTGACCGACGGAATGATTTCCACGCCCTCCCCGAGCAACTCCAAGCCGAAGTGGGGATTTTCCTGCATTTCATGCACGCTTCTTCGTCCCTTCACGGCTTCATATTGGAAGTCCCGCGTGACGGTGCCGTTGGCAGGGACGGTCACGTTTTGGTCCAGGTACGTTTTCATGCCCGCGTGCCAGACCGTCAACGTATAGTCGCCCGGAGGCACGTCCGTGAGTTCGAATCGTCCGTCTTCTCTGGTAATCGCATAATAAGGATTTTTGACCACCACGCCCCACGAAAACATGTAGGGATGGAATCCGCATTGCATGACAAAAATGTTGCGGCCCTTCCTCAGGTGTACCTTTTGAATCATGGGCTTGCCCGGCAAATGCTTATGACTGTGCAACATGCCCAGCACCTTGTGAAACGGATTCATGGGTAACGGTCGATTGAACAAGACCCTCGCGCCCCGCACCCGGGCGGTTTCGTACCCCTGGATATCGTGTTCAACGGGATCCATGTTGATCACCGTGATTTCATCCTGGTCGCGCAACACGTTCACAAACGGCAGGAAATCGCAGTCCATGGCTTCGATCAAGACCTTGGGCACCTCGAATCGCTTCCCTTGTTCAATCCCGTTCAGCATCACGACCGCGTCTTTGAGGCTGCCGTCCTCCCCGATGATGAAATCTTCCACGATACGCCAACCCGTGCCCGTGGAAATGCGACCGCAATACACCGCGTCCGGGATCGTCACCAGGTTGAAGGCCATGGGTCTCGGGGTGGCACCGGTGATCGTCACGTGACCCTTGATGGTCCCCCCGTTTGTGACCGATATCTCCTCATACGCCCATCCTGAAGACACGAACAACCCCAAGACCAGGCACAACGTCCACGTCCGCACTGCCATGAATGCCTCCC
>JAPPLK010000055.1:0-17778 GCA_028819435.1 Nitrospira sp. | reverse complement strand
AACAACCCCAAGACCAGGCACAACGTCCACGTCCGCACTGCCATGAATGCCTCCCCTCCTTTTTTTACCGGGACTTATCCAGAATAGTTGACGGGCTCTTTTTATGTGTAGCCGCGCCATCTTATGGCGCTTCTTTTTCTTGACGGCCTCTCCAGCCGCATAAGATGCGGCAGCTACAACTACAGAGAGGCCGCATGACCCGGGCTATGACCGCAATCGATGATCACGGAAAAAAAACGGGGAAGCCGACACCGGCTTCCCCGCCCTTTCCATATGCCTTCGCACCCAACCCCGCGTTATTGCTTGAATGAGATCGGTCGAACGCTACCCTGTTCAGGTTGCCCCTCCTTGGCTTCCTTAACTCCAGGGGAAGCCCCGCTGAGCGGGAGGATTCTTTGATCATTCTTGGACAGCACGCGGAAATACCCCCATTGCCCGGACTGGGAATACGGCAAACGCGCATTGCTGTACACGTAATCGCCAGGCATGGAATACGGACCACCAGCCGAAGAAATAAACGCATCGATCCCTTCGGACCCGGAGAATTCCACAACGCTGATGAGATCGGCCCCTTCCATGAACGGCTCGATGGGCCATTCATGTTTTTCCAGCGTGAACATACCGTTTTGCTCATTGCTGGCCCCGAACACGTGAATCCTGACCGGGTCGCCTGCATGAGCCTCGACAATCGGCGTGGCCGGTTCATTCGGTTCATCGACGTTACAAGGTTGGAACATCCGCCCTAACGAGCACCCCTGTTCTTCACGATACAGGTACGGTTCGTTCCGGTAATTGACGCCGACCAACCCGGCCACGTTTTGGACGTACGGCATAAAGCTGGTGCCGATAATGTTGTCTTCATCCTGGAAATACAGGGCCACGTCACGATAATTGGCCCGGTGCTCATTTCCGGGAAGCGTCCGGTCGACAATCACGTCGGCGACCCAACTGTTCTTCTCGGAAATGTCAGCCCCGGTCTTCGGATCACGATACTGGGAGCCCTTGGGACCAATCACGATCCCGCCGAACAACCCGTTCCGCGGGTTCATGGCCACGTTGCCCCAATCCCACACCAGGGATTGCGTTTCCCCGACGGCCGGATCCGCATAATAGGTATAGGTCCGGCTTTCTCCGGGAGCCACGGTTTGATCACCAGGATTGTTGCCCAGGTTCACCCCTTGAGAATCCTTGGGATCGAACGCCAGGGAGAACGCCGAGAACGAAGCCCGGCTTTCCTTCATCTTGTTGGTGAGTTTCACTTTCAGACAATCACCCACGTTGGCCCGCAAAGTCAGCGGCATGGGTTGGAATTCGCCGGAAACCTTCGCCACCTCTTCTTCCAGCACGTAGATCTTGGCATCCGGATTCTTCACTTCGATCGTCCGTTCAAAGTCCACTTCAATGGCTTCTTCTACGTTGGGATTGAAGGCCATCTGGGGATAATCAATGGCCACGACGTTGAAATTCTTCACCGGGGCATCGGCCGGACACACCGGCAACGGCTTCTTGATGCCCGGTCCGCCGTATGCCGCATTCGGCAACGGTTTCAAGTCCGGCACTTCTTTATCCAAGACCCGAATCAACCCCCACGAGCCTTCGGACAGCTTCGAGCTCCGGCCGTTGAAATACATGTAATCGCCGGACTGGAGTCTCGTCCCACCAGCTTGCGGCACCACCAGGTCGTACCGTTCCGCAATGCCGATGTGGATGGAATTCTTCCGGTTGGCGTCACCGGCGTACCGTTCGGTCAGAAAGTTGTGACCGGACACGGTGAACACGTTACTCTCGTTCATCGTCACGTCGATGAGCCGGAACACGATGGCATCACCCAGGTACGCCCGCAGCATGACCGTACTCGGGTCCCCGTGCGTGCCGCTGCTGAACAACTGCGAGGTTTCCGGGTTGTTGGCCAACCGCTGCGCAAAGGGTTCGGCCCGGAAATTCAGGGCCCCACCCGTGGTATGCGTCCCTCCGTTGAGGAACGGCATCGGCGTCATTTTGATCATGTCGTTCGGCGGCATTTGGAAGGACACGGTTCGTCCGGCTTCCAACGCCACTTCCACGGGTTGACCCGGAGGATTACCTGCGGTCACCACGTTGACCGTATGCGGAACCGTATCCATGATTTGAACCATCAATTCACGGAAACTGCCGCTCACTCCATACCCCACGGGCTCCACCGTGTGAATATCCATCAACGGACCGGTCCGTTTGGCTTCACCGGTCGCCGGATCATGCCACGTCGACCCGAACGGCTCGATCAGGAACGAACACACTGCGCCGTGAGGCCACGTGGTCCCGCCGAACGCGTGGTCATGACAGAACACGGAACCCACGTCGGCATCCGCCCAGAAGCGTTGCCGCACGAACTCCACGGTCACGATGTCCCCGACAGGATGATCATGCTCCAAGGGAGTCTTGAAGGTCAGGGTCTGCGCCCCGCCACTCGGCACTGCCGTTTCCCCGCCGCCTGGCACTTGCAGTTGCTGGCCCACGGAAATCAGGTTGGCATTCGCCAACCCGTTCATGCTGACCAACGTCGCCACGTCGGTGCCGTGCTGCATCGCGATCCCTCCGAGGGTGTCCCCGGGGTTCACCGTATACATGCCACCACCGCCCGCGGACGCCGATTCGCCGGAACTCCCGATGGCGACAATACGCTTCACTTCCTTACCTGCAACGTTATCCGCGCCCACGAGAATCACCGTACCCACGTGATACTGCTTGGCGTTCGTCACGTGAATGGTCCGGTCACCCTTGCTGGCCGCCTTGGTGAATTTCGCGTTCATGGGCACCGGTAACCCCTTCTCCTTTTTCTTTTCGAATAGGGTAAAGGGCCGCACGGACTGCTCATACGAAAACCCTGAAATCACACCATCCGAGGCCTGATTGTCGAACTGCACGAAATGGAAGTGCGTGTTGATCTTCGAAGATTGGAAATTCGTAAAGTCGTCGTCCGGCCACTCGCTGGTCAACATCCAATCCATGCAATCATAGATATTGGCGCGGAAGACCAACGGCACCTTCAAATCATTATTATTCCGAATCGCTTCCTCTTCTTCGTGTACCACGTACAATAATCCGTTCGGATCGACCACGGCGGGCTGATCGCCCTGGGCCGCGGACAACTCGATTGGAAGCTTGATGAAGTGGATGTTGTATTCCTGGGAACCCGCCCGGTCGGGACACAAGCTCCACCGGCCGTTTTCACCCGGTTTCGCCGGCTTCACGGACGGCTGGCCGTCTTCATCCAGGTGGATCATTTCCAGCCACGGGGCAGGATTCCGGTCCGGAGCAAACGGCACCCGTTTGCCGAAATGAGGCGTCAGCCACGGCCACGCGACTTTCCCCGTCGTCGGCTCGAACCAGATGGGCCGGCGTTTCCCGGCTTCATAGCCCTGCCATTCCGGATGGTATTTGGGATTCTCGACCGTACTTTCCTTTTCACTCATCGCACGATCACCGTCCCAGACCCAATCGATCACGGTCGCGTCATACGACTTCAGTTGGCCGATCTCATCTTCCGTATGACCGGGAAGACCTCGGGTCACTAATTGCATTTCGACCCAATCGTAAATCCTGACCACGGCCGGGTCGACGTTCCAATCGGTTTTTTGGGAGTTATCGACCAGGTTGAACTTCTTACCGAACCAATTCACGGTGGTACCCACCAATTGGTCGGAGGTCACCGGCCTGGCAATACGACCTTGACGATCGGGCAACTCACGAAGAGGAGCCATCACGTCGTTCTGGATGCCGGGCACTTGCAGGGTGTTGTAGACCCGCCAGTACCCCCACATGCCGGCCACGTAATGGTGCGCCACGTGACAATGGAACAGGAAGTCACCGGCCAGGTATTGACACAGCCCCGATCCGCACTCGGTTTCCAGGTCCAGCGCTTCGGACGGCCCGATCACTTCCACGTCCACCCGGTCCGTCTTGGCGCGAATGAGCGGATACTTCACCGGCCCGTTCTGTCCCTTGTGCCACATTGGCATCTGGTCAACCGCCCGCGGGCTCCGGGTCCACCGGATGGCGCCGCCGTGCGGATGGTGGGAATGGAACACTTCGGACCCGCCGTGAACCAGCCGGTACTTGGCGGGATCACCCAAATAACTCCGGGGGATCGTGGGACCGGCATCCCCGAAGGTATAGGAACTGTAGGCCATGGATTCATCTTCAAAGCCGAAATACTCGTGTTGCACGTGCATGTTGTTGATGCCAAACGGTTCGCTCCGGTAGTTCAACGCCCTAGCTCCGGGCCGGTAGGCATCGGTCAACGGATCGCGTTGCGGCAGGAAGTCGCCGTGCTTGTTCACCGGACGGAATGCTTCGTCACCCACTTCATGATAAATCAACACGAATTCCCGGAAATCCGGGCCCATGCCGTTCTGAATGATGGCTTGCCAGCCACTCGGCATTTCGGGCGCCGGCCCCGTTCCCAGCGGATCCAGATAGTTCGAGCCGGCCGGTTCAACCACAAACACCCCGAACAGCCCCATCACGGTCAACTCACGGTCATTGCTGTAACTGTGGAACTGGCGTCCTCCTTCCTGGGTATCGGGATGGATGTACCATTCCATTTCCACGGGAATCGTCTCACAATTCTCTTCGCAATCTTCATCAGGGCCATATGCAATGGCATCAGGATTCGTCGTCGTCGCCGGTTGACCTGTTTTGCTGACCACCATACTCGACCCGTTGATGTGCAAACTCACGTCCTCACCGAATTCCAACGAATTCCGCAACGTGACTTTCACGCAATCACCCTGGTTGCCGCGAATCACCAGGGGTTGGATGTACTGCCCCTGGATCCCGTTCTTCACCCCACCGGGATTATGATGCCCTTCTTCTTCGCGCGCTTCCGCGTTCTTGGCTTCCTCTTCCCGCACGTTCTCGATATTCTCCGTCAGCACGTACATATAGCCGGGATAATAATCCAACCATTGATTCAACGTGATTTCCACGTTGATCGCGGAAACGTCGTAATGCTTCACCGGAGCCGTGGTCGGGCATTTCCCGCCGCCCGTCATGGCGACCGGTTCGATCTCGCTATCGGACGCCAACAGGTAGTTGCCCTTGCCGGCGCCGTATTGGTGCATCATGGACATCGTGTTGTAGCCACCTGGGTTGGATTCGGACGTTTCCTTCTGCATTTGCTGCATCAACCGCTCATGCTGCTTTTCGACAAGCGCGGCGCGCTCGGCTCTCCCCTCCTGGGCATTCTCAATAATGGTCTGCCCTTTGAGGCGCTCGGCCCAGGCGGGGGACTCGTGATTCATCCCCGAGGTTTGGATGACTGCGGCTGAATCGGACACGTCGGATTCAGCGCTGGCAAGAGGAAGCACAAAGCACGCCACGGCTAACAAGCTTCCCACTGCCGGAAAAACAAATCGTTTCATGGATACAGGATTAAAATGAAACATGGAACCGCCTCCTTCAGAAAGTAAACTTCGTCTCCAGGCAGGAAAATTATGCTTTAGTCCTAGTCTACTCACGAGTGGAAGAGAAAAAATTACTGAAAACAAGCTAGCGGTGTCAAGGGTGACTGATTCTGAGAAAAAATGATGCGATAAGGGCGTGGCCTCTTACCCCTGGCCCGTTTCGGACAGGATGCACCGCCGAAAGGCATTGCTCACTACTTGAGTCACGGGTCCCGGAGTTCGCCCGCCAACCGGAACCCCGTTCAGCGCGGCAACCGGCAACACCTCGATCGTGGTGCCGATCAGAAAGAGTTCATCGACCTGCGTCAATTCCTCTTGGGGAACCTCCCGCTCATCCACGACAATCCCGGCTTTTCTCGCCAATTCCAGCACCACGGCCCGAGTGACACCGGCCAATAATTGATCACTCAACGGGGGCGTGATGATGGCCCCGTCCCTGACCAGACAGACGTTGCTGGAACAGCCTTCCGTGACCAACCCGTCCTTCACCAGAATCGCTTCCTTGGCCCCGGCGTCGCTCGCTTCCTGTTTCGCCAGAACATTGGCAAGCAAGTTCAAACTCTTGATCGAACACCGGCTCCACCGCAGGTCAGGCAAGGTGACGACCGAAACGCCCTGCTGTCGAAGTGCGCCGTCGGTTTCGGGAATTTCTCGAAACGTCATGACCACGGTGGGCTTCGCCGGGCTGGGAAACAGATGGGCTCGAGGAGCCACCCCGCGTGTTAACTGGATGTACACCAGGCAAGAGACCAAGTCACTCCGTTGAAGGCCTTCCCGGACCAACGCCTCCCAGTCGGTTCGGGAAAGCGGGACCGGGATGGAAACGGCCCGGGCGCTCGACTCCAACCTGGAGAGGTGGTCATACAGCCGGAACGGGACCCCTCCATACGTGCGGACCACTTCGTACACGCCGTCGCCGAATTGAAACCCCCGATCTTCGATCGAGATGGTCGCCTGTTCAAGGGGAGAAAACTGTCCGTTGACGTATGCGATATTCGGCATGAAAACAACAAACCCTATGAAGGAACCTCTGAACCCGGCTCCTGCACGTGGACCAGGAACACGCGCCGGGCTTCGGCGGTAAATTTCCAGGCCATCCGTTTCTGAAATTCCAAACGGTGCGTCCCGACTTGGAGCGGTTCGAATTGGAATTGACGCTTGCCCGAATCCACAGCATTATTGCTGGTGGTCCGGAGAAACTCATCCGCGGTCAGCACGAGTTGTGCCGGATCATACGCAGGCACCCACTGTTCGCCCCGCGTGCGATCCTCCCACAGGTTGACGGTCAACGGGACGCCGACCGTCGCGTACAACGGTTTGCAATCAGATTCCTGTGCATCCATCAAGCTGTCCATCCTCTTTACAATTCACCTTAAAATTCCCTGCACGCGGAACTGACGAAAATCTCACCATCCCGAACCCGCACGTCATAGGTTGCGATGCATTGCCCTCCGCCGTCAGTCCCGAACCCGTTACGCACGTCGAATTGGAGATCATGCCAGGGACATCCTACCACGTATCCTTTCAACTTGCCTTTATGGAGCGGGCCACCCTGGTGGGGGCAGACGTTGTTGATCGCAAAAAGTGTCCCGGACACGTTGAAGAGCGCAATGGTCTTGCCGTTGACCTTGACGGCTTTCGAGGCACCCGGCGGCACGTCCTCCGCCTTGCCGACTCGCACGAAGTTGTCCGGTGATGGAGAGTCCATAATAGGCTCAAACCTTCCCGTCAATTCCTTTCCTGACGGCCTACATCCGCAAGGCAAAGACGAGTTCCTGCCCCAATGACACTTCGGCCCGGTCCACAAATCCGCTGTTCGCCTCAATCAGGTACCGGGCCCGATCAGCCGGCGGCCCATACCACTCACATGGATCGCTCGCACAGGGAACCGCGGCCTTGACGATATGAACCACGTGCTTGCTTTCATTCACCCAGATCAAATCCACGTTGAACCGGTACTGTTTCGTCCAGACTTTATGCAGACCGGACTCTTCGAACAGCAATATTATCCCGTGATCATCCGGCAATACTTCTCGAAACGCCAAACCGAACAATAACTTTTCCGGAGTCTCGGCCACCTCCGCCTGAAGGTTGGCACCGCCTGGGAACCGGACTTCGATAATTTCCATTCCTTTCGGGGCATTAAACAGCAACGCCCCGGAAATCAACAACAACGACATGATCACCAGAAACAGGATGCGCTTCCTGTTCGGGGTCAACGGGGCATCTACCGCACGTGTCTTTTTGGAACCCCTTACCATCCGTCCTTTCCGCCCTCACCCCTGCCCTCTCCCACGGGGAGAAGGAGAAGAGTAGGTCGGATCAGCATAGCGTAACCCGACGATCTCCCCACAACGCCATTTACCAATCAGCCTATATAATTTATAGTGTCTGATACACACTTCTCAAACCGCCTCCCCTTCATCTTCGCTCAGGAGGATTTTGCCATGAAGCAAAAAACGCTCAAGGTCTTCTTCATCGCCGGTATGGCCCTATCCCTCTCGTTCTCAATTTCAACGGGTGCGTCGTCCGCGGTCATGCCCATCACGATCGATCATTTTGTCGCCAACCTCTTCCCCCAGGCCAGTCACTATCATTGGGTGGTGAACGACAGCAAAAGGGAAACGCAACGGGAAACCATCATCGACATCAATACCTTCATTACAAAAAAGGATGGAGCGACGCCCACGGAAAACAGGTTTTTACTGCTGCTCCTCGATGGGCAGATCCTTGCCGCCCAAAACATTCCCCTCAACGCCAACATCGACTGCGGCCCTGACGAAGAAGAAGTATAAGGACGGGAAGGAATCAGACGATAAAAAGCCCCGTTCCCTTGGACAGGGAACGGGGCTTTTTTACATACAAACCGACGCTTTTCGCTTTTACTTCAAGACCACAAGGTTGGAACCGAGGTGCGCAGCATGAAGCTGGCATTTCACCTTCAGGTTCCCGGAAGCGGTGACGTACGTCAAGTCGCTCATGGGAACACCGATATACTTCGTTTCCCCGGCCTTCAACACAATTTTGACCTGCAACGAGGTGGGACCGGCGAATGCCGAATCGGCCGACAGGTTGAACCCATGGTCGCCATCCAAGGCATTGGTGACCTTGATCAGGACGGGTTGACCTCTCCGGCCACCTGTGCCTTGATTTCTCAGATCGAGAATCGCGGTACCGGGATACCAGACTTTTTTCCCGCCGATCATCAAGGCAGTGTATTCAAGATCGACGTCGAGGCTTGTAAAGGGTTGACCAACGATGGACCCGGTTTCAAGGTCGCCTACCATCGCGCCACCGGACTGCAAGGCCAGGGCGACTGAAGAACCGGCTGCCACCAGAATGAGACTGAAAAGGACGGATAGAAGCACCTTGTGCATTGCCTACCTCCTCACTATAAAAATGACGTTAATAAAAAGTGCCGCGCTAAAACCTCAAGGCCACTCACGTTTTCTAAAAAACCCACTTGTCCGCACCATTTTGCTGCACGGTGAATGCGACTTATAGCATATGCCGCCATAGGACGCAAGGCTGTTTTTAGGGTGCGCGTCGAGCGGAATATACCAGAATAGCGAGGACAAGGAAATAGCCGGGGCATTGCCGACTTTTTCCTTGCATCGGGATCTTTTTCAACGGTAGAGTGAAAACCTACCTGGTCGGCAGTCGTACGTGAGACGGAAACCATGACGTTTCGCCTCTTCGTTGTTCTAAGCCTGCTCTTCTTCTTTGCCCTGCCCGTTGCGGACGTCCTGCCGGAGGCCGGGGCGTTTTCCATCGTACAACCCAAGAACGGCAGCAGCCACCCGTCTAATCAGGACGTGTCCGTTGTCATCGACGTGGAGACGGTCACGGGCGTGACTAAAGTCCGGTTCTATTGGTACGAGGAACGGGAAGACATGCTCAAGGCGTTCGTGGATGAAAAGTTGGCGGGCGTCGTAACCGACCCACCATTCGGAGCCAACTTGCGACCACCCCAAAGGGCCACGGGGCTCTTTCGCCTGTTGGCCGTCGCTGAACAGGAAAACCGGCAGGCCGACGACGAAGATTGGGCAGTCTTCGATGAAGTGCGCCTCCTCATCCAACCCCATGGCTCGCTGGAAGAAATCGATTTCAGGACGGACAAGCCCTTGAAATTCGGACGAGCAAGCGCCGTTAAAGTCTATGATCAACTGGATTTTCTAGGAAAGTTTATCGATCTACCCGTAGTGGGCCGGTATTCGGACGGCACGACGCGGTCGATTCGTAGCGCCGCATCGGGAACAACCTATCACGTGGACGATGAGTCCGTGATCACCATCAACAAAGACGGCCGGCTTCGGCTGGTCGGCAACGGCGCAACGACCGTGACCGTCAACAATGGCGGAGTTGAACGAAAACTGGACGTCCTCGTGGAAGTCAATACCGACCCGAACCAGCCCCCCGTGGCGGACCCGGGTCAGACCCAGACCGTCTATTCAGGCGAGCGGGTCGTGCTGAACGGCCTCAAAAGCTATGACCCGGAAGGCGGCTCCCTGAAATACTCCTGGTCGCAAGTTCGGGGCAGCCGGATTGCCCTGCTCGATCCCGATTCGGAAAAAGCCCGGTTTTTCGCGCCGTTCGTAGTCGAACCCCGGCTCTTTCGTTTCACCCTGAGGGTCACGGACGTCCAAGGGGCCGACAGCGACCCCGCCGTGGTCGATATCATGGTAGAGCCGTAACGTTACAGTTCGATTTGCGAATCCTTCGGCGATCCCCCTTCCGGGCTTTTTCCAGCAACGCTTCTTCGACAAAGAATGATATGGCTGCACGAGCCACCTTCCCTGTCTCTGTCTCTGTCCCAGCCAACGCCACACGGGGTGGAGACCAGGACGGGATATGACGGTCGCAGCCTGATAGACCTGAGCTTGGATTTGCATTCATGCTTGAAGAGACCTACAATTTAAAAAAAACCAGATCGAGTTTCGCAGTGAAGTGTAACGCGTTCTCTTTGGATAGGACCCCGTTGTGACGCTCGAGCACCCAGCCATTCCCAGCCTGCACAAGAATCTGATCCGGATCTCCCTTGCCAGCTTTGTCCTGTTGGCCGGGTGCCCGCCCGACAACACGCCCCTGATCGAGGAAAACGAACAACTCAAGGAACGAATCGTCAAGCAAGAAAGCATGATGACGACCCTTCAAGAAGGAAACAGGGTCCTGCAGGAACAGATCGACCGGCTCAACCAGGAACTTCGAGCGAACGAGGATAAATTTGGGAAACAACTTGAACTCGCGCAACAAACCGGGCAAGGCCTCTCCACTGAAAAACAAAACCTGCTGCAACAAGTCACGGCTATCACCAACAAACACCGGAAGCTGCAAGCGGAGGCCCAAAAACTCCGCAAACAATTCGAAGTCGCGCAACAAACGGAGCAAGGTCTCTCCACTGAAAAACAGGAACTCATCCAACAAATCGCAGCCTTAACCAAAGAAAATCAGAAATTGCACGCGGACGGCCAAAAATTCAAAAACGACGCCCAATGGCTGCGCACGCTACGTGATCGTTTCCGGCAATCGTTGCGAGTCAACAACCAGACGGTGAAGGCGCAGACGCTTTTTCACAAGATGCCGGACGTGACCAAAGCCGCGTTGCAAGCCTTGGCGAACAATGGCTACACGTTGATGGCCAAAATGGAGACCGATCAAAAATCGGTGTTCGTCACTGAACGCAAAACCTCGCCCTCGCCCTCGATCGAGTTGCCCGGTTACCGGAACCAGTACCTGATGGAATTTGAAGCGCAACCCGAAAACCAGACGGCTCTCAAGGTCAAAGCCCAATATGAAGAGATGACGCCGGGCGGCACCATCATCCAGGTAGACGAAGACGAAGTCGCGATCATCGAACGTCGATTGATTCAGGCCATCCGGCAAATTCTCGATCCTCCGGAACAGGAAGCCCCGTCCAAGGAACCTCCCGCGCCACCGGAAGATGACACCGGGGCGTCCTGACCACTTGACTCCCTCGCCCCTTGAGGGAGAGGGCTGGGGTGAGGGGAAAATTGACTAAACACGCACAGGAACGACGGGAGCAGGCGATTACGAACGCGAGCGTGAAGCAGCCGACAGGCTGTTCCCGGCCTTGAGGTAGGCGTCAATCCCGGTCGCGGCCTTGCGACCTTCTGCAATGGCCCAGACGATAAGCGAGGCGCCGCGTTTCGTATCCCCGGCGGCGAAGATCCCTGCTTTGCTGCTCATGAAATTCCCGTCCACCGCCACGTTCCCCCGCGTGTCGTACTCGACGCCCAGGCTGTCGAGTAGACCGTTCTTGACGGGTCCGGTAAAACCCATGGCCAAGAGCACCAAATCAACGCCCATCTCGAATTCCGTACCGGGAACCGGGATGAATTTCCCACCCTCAAACGAGACGCGATGAGCGTGAAGCGCGCCCACGCGTCCGTTGTCGCCTGAGAACCGCGTGGTGGAGACGTTCCATTGCCGGTCGCAGCCCTCCTCATGAGCATGGGAGGAGCGAAGTTGCATGGGCCACAGGGGCCACGGCGTAGAATCCGCACGTTGAGGAGGAGGTTCCGGCAACAACTCGAATTGATACACGGACTGACAGCCCTGGCGATGCGCCGTGCCCAAACAGTCGGAGCCGGTATCACCGCCGCCGATAATCACCACCCGCTTATCCTTGGCGGTGATCTGCTCGACGGGCAAGTCGTCGCCGGCGTTCATCTTGTTCTGTTGGGTGAGATAATCCATGGCAAAGTGGACCCCGTCCAGGTCACGACCCAACACAGGTAAATCACGCGGTTGTTCGGCACCGAGCGCCAGACACACCGCGTCGAACCGGCTGGCGAGGGCGTCGGCCGTGACGTCCACGCCGACGTTCACGTTGGTTTCGAACTTCACGCCTTCTGCAATCATCTGGTCCAACCGCCGGTCGATGACCCACTTTTCCATTTTGAAATCCGGAATGCCGTAGCGCAGCAGCCCGCCGATGCGGTCCGCTTTTTCATACACCGTGACACCGTGTCCGGCCCGGACCAATTGTTGGGCTGCCGCCAGACCCGCGGGGCCTGACCCGACGACCGCGACGGTTTTTCCGGTTTTGACGACCGGCAGAACAGGTTCGATCCATTGTTCATCGAACCCGCGATCGATGATATTCCATTCGATGACGCGTATGGAAACCGGATCGGCATTGATGCCCAGCACGCACGCCGACTCGCAGGGCGCAGGACACAAACGTCCGGTGAATTCCGGAAAGTTGTTCGTCGAATGGAGTGCCTTGAGGGCATCCTTCCACCGGCCGCGATGCACCATGTCGTTCCATTCGGGGATCAGGTTGACGACCGGGCATCCGTTGTTACTTTGGCAGAAGGGCACGCCGCAATCCATGCACCGCCCGCCCTGGTTACGCAGCTTGTCCTCGGGGAACGGTTCATACATTTCCTGCCAATCCAATACCCGCAGTTCAACCGCACGCCGCGTCGGCGTTTCTCTCGCAAAGTTCATGAACCCGCGAGGATCAGCCATGCGCCACCGCCTCTGGGGTCCCTTTTTTCTTCGCAGCCTTGCGCTCCGCCAGGACCCGCTTGTAGTCCAACGGCATGACCTTGACGAAGTGACGAAGCATCATCGGCCAGGAATCCAGGATCATCCGGGCCTTGCGACTGCCCGTATAGCGCACGTGATTTTCGATCAAGGTCTTCAGGGTTTGGACGTCTGCGGGCTCCGCGACCCGTTCCAATTCCACCATCCCGAGATTGCACCGGGATTCGAATTTCCCGTCTTCGTTCCAGACGTAGGCTTCCCCGCCCGACATGCCCGCGGCAAAGTTTCGACCGGTGCCGCCCAACACCACGACCACGCCCCCCGTCATGTACTCGCACCCGTGATCCCCGGTACCCTCGATGACCGTGCGGACGCCGCTGTTTCTCACGGCAAAGCGTTCTCCGGCCGTCCCGTAGAAATAACACTCCCCGCGCGTGGCTCCGTAGAGCGACGTATTGCCGACCAGGATCGTGCGCTCGGGTTCGAACGTGACGCCCCTGGGCGGGGTCACGATGATCTTGCCGCCGGAGAGCCCCTTCCCCAGGTAATCGTTGGACTCGCCTTCGAGATTGAGCGTGATGCCCTTGCTCAAGAACGCGCCAAACGATTGGCCGGCCGAACCCTTGAAATTGATGGTCACGGTATCCTCGGGCAAGCCTTCTTCCCCGTATTTCCCTGCAATGCGACTGGACAGGATCGTGCCGGTCGTCCGGTCGGTGTTGCGGATCGGCAGGTCCAGCGTGACCTTTTCCTGCCGCTCGATCGCCGGCTCACACAGTCGCTCTAATTTGACGTCCATCACCTTGTCCAAGCCGTGGTCCTGCGGCTGGACGTTGTACGTCGCCACCCCGGACCCTACGTCCGGGCTCCACAACAGGGCCGAGAGATCCAGGCCGCTCGCTTTCCAATGGTCGATGGCTTTTTGCACTTTCAACTTGTCGGTACGACCGATCATCTCCGGAAACGTTCGGAACCCGAATTGCGCCATGAACCGTCGCACCTCTTCCGCCACGAAGAAGAAGAAATTCACCACGTGGTCCGGTTGGCCGGCAAACCGTCTGCGGAGTTCAGGGTCCTGGGTCGCGATGCCCACCGGGCAGGTGTTGAGATGACATTTCCGCATCATGATACAGCCTTCGACGATCAACGGCGCGGTGGAAAAACCGAATTCCTCGGCCCCGAGCAACGCGGCGATCACGACGTCGCGGCCGGTTTTCATCTGCCCGTCGGTTTCGACCTTGATGCGTCCCCGCAGGTCGTTGAGCACGAGGGTTTGATGCGTCTCCGCCAAGCCCAGTTCCCAGGGGATCCCCGCGTATTTGATGGACGACAACGGCGACGCCCCCGTGCCGCCGGCGTCACCGCTGATCAACACCTTGTCGGCATGCGCCTTGGACACCCCCGCGGCCACCGTGCCCACGCCGACTTCCGCGACCAGTTTCACGGACACGTCCGCGGAGGGATTTGAGTTTTTCAAATCGAAAATGAGCTGAGCCAGGTCTTCGATCGAATAAATGTCATGGTGCGGCGGCGGCGAAATGAGGCCCACGCCGGGCGTGGAAAACCGCATCCTGGCGATGACTTCGTCCACCTTATGTCCGGGCAGTTGGCCGCCTTCCCCGGGTTTGGCCCCCTGCGCCATCTTGATTTGCAGTTCCTTCGCGTTGACCAGGTAATTCGCCGTGACCCCGAATCGCCCGGAGGCCACCTGCTTGATGTACGAATTCCTGGAATCGCCGTTGGGCAACGGGATAAAGCGTTCCGCGTCTTCCCCGCCCTCGCCGGTGTTGCTCTTGGCGCCGATCCGGTTCATCGCGATCGCCAGCGTTTCATGGGCCTCCTTGCTGATGGCTCCATACGACATCGCGCCGGTGGTGAAGCGTTTCACGATTTCACTGGCGGGCTCCACTTCCTCCAACGGCAAGGGCTCAGGCAGGCACTTGAAGTCGAACAGCCCCCGCAAATTCGATCGACGCCGGGTTTCGTCGTTCACCAGTTGGGCATAGGTTTCGTAGGTCCTGGCGTCGTTGGTGTGAGTCGCGTGCTGCAACGAGTAGATGGTTTCCGGGTTCCAATTATGATGTTCGCCCTGGATGCGGTAATGGATCTCGCTGCCGAAGTCCAACTGCCGAACGGGAACCGGTTCATACGCCACCCGGTGACGCCGCAGGGTTTCTTCGGCAAGTTCCCGCATGCCAATACCCTGAATGCGTGAGGGGGTACCCGTGAAATACCGGTTCACGAGTTCATCATTCAGCCCGACGGCTTCGAAGATCTGCGCGCCGCAATAGGACTGCACCGTGGAAATCCCCATTTTGGAAAAGATTTTGAGCAGGCCCTTGTTGATAGCCTTGATGAATTTTCCCGACGCGGTTTCCGCATCGATGCCTTCAGGCAAAAAGCCTTCGCGTTCCAGGTCCCTATAGGTTTCAAACACGAGATACGGATTGACCACGCCGGCGCCGTATCCGATCAAACACGCAAAATGATGCGTGTCCCGCGGCTCGCCGGTCTCAAGAATCAGGCCGGCTTCCGTTCGCGTGGCCTCACGCACAAGATGATGGTGCACCGCGGCAATCCCCAACAGGCTGGGAATCGCGGCCCACTCCTCGTTCACCCCACGATCGCTCAGGATCAAGAACTTGAAGCCCTGCTGAATGGCCTTGGACGCCTCCCGGCAGAGTTGGTCCACGGCCGTGCCCAACCCATCGAGCCCATCTGCCACACGAAACAACAAGGGCAACGTCTTGCTGACGAAATGGGGATCTTCGATCTCCCGGATCTTCTGCAACTGCGCGTTCGTGACAATCGGCTGCTGGACCTTGATCCGGCGACAGGCCTCTGGGGTCTCGGCCGTCAGGTTGGGTTTCGGTCCGATGTTCGTGACCAGCGACATGACCAATTGTTCCCTGATGGGATCGATGGGGGGATTCGTCACCTGGGCGAAGAGTTGTTTGAAATATTTGGGCAACAGTTGCGGCCGGTTGGACAGCACCGCCAAGGGGGTATCCGTGCCCATGGACGAAACGGGCTCTTCGCCGTTGATCCCCATGGGCGACAAGATCATCTTGAGTTCCTCAATGGTATAGCCGAATACCTGCTGTCGTTGGCGGAGGGTCGGATGATCCGGTTGAGGCACACTCAACGGTTCAGGCAACTCATCCAGCGACACCCGATACTGGGTCACCCAGGCGCGATACGGCTTACGCCCGACCATTTCCGCCTTGATTTCCTCGTCGTCGATGATGCGGCCTTGCACCGTATCCACCAGGAACATGCGGCCCGGTTGCAGCCGCCCTTTTTCACGAATGTTTTTCGCGTCGGCCGGCAAAACCCCGGCCTCGGATGCCAGGACGACCAGGTCGTCCGTGGTCACCTGGTACCGGCAGGGCCGCAGCCCGTTCCGGTCCAACGTGGCGCCGATCAGCTTGCCGTCCGTAAACGCCACGGCCGCGGGGCCGTCCCAGGGTTCCATCATCGCGGCGTGATACTCATAGAAGCCCCGCCGGTTCAGGTCCATATGCGGGTTCCCGACCCAGGGTTCGGGAATCAACATCATCATGGCATGGGGCAGGGACCGGCCGGCCATCACGAGAAATTCCACCGCGTTATCCAGACACGCCGAATCGCTCTGCTCCTCGTAGACGATGGGATAGAGTTTTTCGAGATCGTCACCGAACAGGTCGGACGCCAGACGCCCTTGCCGCGCCCGCATCCAATTGACGTTCCCGCGCAACGTATTGATTTCGCCGTTGTGCACGACGTACCGGTACGGGTGCGCCAACGACCACGTGGGGAAGGTATTCGTGCTGAAACGGGAATGCACGAGCCCCAGGGACGAAACCATGCTGGAATCAGTCAGGTCCGGGAAGAACGCACCGAGTTGCTCAGGCAACAACATGCCCTTATAGACGATGGTGTTGGCGGACAGGCTGCACATATACACGCGCCCGCGTTCCACCAACGCGGACTCGCGAATCGCCCGGGCAATCCGTTTCCGGACGACGTACAATTTCCGCTCGAACTGAGCCTCGTTCAGGATATCGCGCGCGATGAAAAACTGCCGGACGTGGGGCAGGGTCTGCTGCGCCAGGGAGCCGACGTATTCCAGCTTGACCGGCACGTCCCGCCATCCCAAAAACCGCAGCTTTTCTTCACGAATGATGGACTCAAACAGACTTTCACATTGCCGGCGAAGCGGTTCGTCCTGCGGCAGAAACACCATGCCCACCCCATAGCCGCCCGACTCGGGCAACTGCAGGCCGACGTCCTGACACGCTCGCCGGAAGAATTCGTGGGAGATTTGCAGGAGAATACCCGCGCCGTCGCCGGTACAGGGATCGCACCCCTGTGCCCCGCGATGGTACAGGTTCTTCAAGACGTCCAGTGATTGTTCGATGATGTTGTGGGACCGGTGCCCTTTGATGTTGACGACAAAACCGATACCACACCCGTCCTTCTCGAATCGCGGGTCATAGAGACCCTGTTTCGGGGGCAGTCCGTATGGGGATCGTTGATCGCTCACCAGGAGTACCTCTCACACCCTTCGACAGGCTCAGGACAAGCCGGTCATTGCGCCTGACTCATGGACAAATGAAGGAAGTCCGAGGAGCAAGGAGACCAGACCGGAATCTACTGGATACGGGAAAAAAGTGTCAAGACGGACGGCACAAAAACACGCACCTGCTCCTGCTGGAAGTTGTCCAATCATCAAGGCAGGCGGACACACGGGGGCACCGCCAGGGCGGACATCGAGGTCCGCCTGACTGCCTTGACAAAGACCAGACCCTCCCATAGGATCGCTGAAATGGGCGGTGGACAA
>JAPPLK010000099.1 GCA_028819435.1 Nitrospira sp. | reverse complement strand
CAACAAGGTACCGGCCCAATGCCGTGGTGGGCACAAGGGCCGTTGTCTCTTCTTGTGCCGTGTCGCCGGATTTTACCTCGTCAACGGAGATCTCTTCTTCGTCCTCGGGCTCGACGACGAATTCAGCCTCGACGGGAAGATCGTCCGCTTCAAGTCGGTTCTCGTCTTGCTTGGAAGAAGGCATCGGGTTATTCATCTATCATTTGAAGGGCGGTACCCATTCCGTCGATTCCCCTCCTTTGTAAGGAGGGGGTAGGGGAGGTAGAGCTAGAGTGGTAGGCCTCGTGCGGTGTTCAATGCAATTGCCCTTTGGGTATACGACTCTACCCCACCTGGCCTCCCCTTACAAAGGGGAGGGAAAGAATAGGGTCGCCACTGCTCCAAAATTATAAACCGTGGAAAGAAGAATCACAAAAAAGGCTTCTATGATTCCCTTGCTTTGTCGTTCCATTGCGGCGATTTGGCGTAGTGCTTTATAGTCACGGTCGTTCAAAAAATTAACGTTTTTCGCTGAATTTTTTTCATTGATTTGCGCCCGTGACTCTACACGTCATCAAGAATGCCCTGAAAAGCGGCCATTGGCCTTCGTTATTGGGGGCATGGCTTCATTTCGAAGTGAGTTTCGTCGTCTGGCTGTTGATCGGCGCATTGGGCATTGCCATTGCGGAAGATTTCGTTTTAAGCGCTACGCAGAAAGGGCTGTTGGTCGCTACCCCCTTACTTGGCGGAGCCTTGTTGCGCATCGTGGTTGGACCGTTCACCGACCAGTTCGGTGCGAAACGCGTAGGACTCGGCATTCTGGGGATGGAAATGGTGGCGCTGGCGTTGGGCTGGTTGTTCGGGCAAAACTATGCCCAAATGGTTGGAATCGGGCTTTTGCTGGGAACGGCAGGTGCAAGTTTTGCCGTGGCGCTGCCCGTGGCGAGCCGCGCCTATCCATCGGAGCATCAGGGCCTGGCCATGGGGATCGCCGCGACCGGAAACAGCGGAGTCCTCCTGGCCACCTTCTTTGCCCCTCGTCTGGCAGCCCAGGTTGGATGGCACGGGGTGTTTGGCCTGATGCTTGTACCTGTCCTGCTCGCGGCCGTGATGTTTGCGCTGTTCGTCCATGAATCTCCTTTGCCGCACGCATCGAAAAAAAGTATGGCAGCCTCTTTCCGCATGGTCTTTCACGAACGGTTCATGCAGTGGTTGTGTTTCTTCTACGGGGTGACGTTCGGCGGGTTTGTGGGGTTTTCCAGCTTTCTGCCGATTTTTTTTCATGACCAGTATGGCCTGGATATGGTTGCTGCAGGGACCCTGACGGCGTTATGCGGGCTTGCGGGAAGCGTTGCCAGACCGGTCGGGGGCCATTGGGCCGACCGGATCGGAGGGCTCAACCTGCTCCAGGTCGGATTTCCCGCGATCGGGGGGCTGTGCGTGCTCCTGGCATGGCTGCCGCCGCCGTTTTGGGCCTTTCCCTTGACCGTCACGACCCTCCTGCTGTTGGGCTTTGGCAACGGGGTCGTCTTTCAAGTGGCGTCGTTACGCTATAGGAACATGATGGGAACAGCTTCGGGTTTTATCGGAGCAGCCGGTGGACTCGGCGGATTCTTTCTCCCGTTCTGGTTCGGCCTGTTAAAAGATGTAACGGGGACGTACGCGAGCGGATTTCTCGTCTTCGTCGTCCTGACCGGGATTGCCACCGGCAGCGTGATCTGCATTCAACGATCCCTGTCCCTTTCCGTCAAAGAAGAGGCACCGTAACTGGTTCTAGTTGGGCGGTAACTCGTATACTTTCCATTGACAAGGCGAGTAGAAACCCCATATAAAATAGGAGGTTTTCTCCCTCTCCCCTGGCGGGAGAGGGCAGGGTGAGGGGTGCGGGACGTTCTCACCCTCACCTTTATCCTCTCCCATCAAGGGAGAGGAAACCTATTGGGGATCGCATCCATGACATCTGTGTTTAATACCATCGACGAAGCCCTGAAGGATATTCATGCCGGGAAATTCGTGATCCTGGTAGATGATGAGGATCGCGAAAACGAGGGTGACTTGGTGATCGCTGCCGAATGCGTGACCCCGGAAGCCGTCAATTTCATGGCCGTACATGCCCGCGGGCTCATCTGTCTGACCTTGACGTCCGACCGGGCAGACCAACTGAATTTGCATCCCCAAACTGCGGAAAATACCGCGCCCTTTGGTACGGCGTTTACCGTATCCATCGATGCCTCACGAGACGTGACGACGGGGATTTCGGCCGCCGACCGGGCGACGACGATTCGCATGGCCGTCGATCCCTCGTGCAAACCCTCGGATTTTACGAGACCGGGACACATTTTCCCTTTGCGGGCTCATAATGGTGGCGTGCTGAAGCGGGCGGGGCAGACCGAAGGATCCGTTGACCTGGCCAGGATGGCCGGCAGGTATCCGGCCGGGGTCATTTGCGAGATCATGAACGACGACGGAACCATGGCCAGGGTGCCGGACTTGATGGCTTTTGCCAAACAACATGCCCTCAAGATCATTACCATCAAGGATCTCATTCAACATCGGTTGTCGCGCGAGACTTTCGTCAAAAAGTCCGTGAGCGCGGAGTTGCCCACGATTTTTGGAAATTTTGAAGCTTGGGTCTTTGAGAATGAGTTGGACAGCGGCACGCACATGGCCCTGGTTAAAGGTCTCATCGATGAATCGCCCACCCTGGTCCGTGTACACTCCGGCTGTCTGACGTCGGACGTCTTCGGCTCCTTGCGGTGCGATTGCCGCGATCAACTCCATCATGCCATGGCCCTTATCGAGAAGGAAGGCAAAGGAGTGTTGCTGTATTTGAACCAGGAGGGGAGGGGCATCGGGTTGTTGAATAAAATCAAAGCGTATCACCTTCAGGATCAGGGCAGCGATACGGTTGAGGCCAACCTCAAGCTGGGGTTTAAACCGGACCTGCGCGATTATGGTATCGGCGCGCAGATCCTGGTTGCGTTGGGACTCAGGCAGATCCGTCTCATGACGAATAACCCCCGGAAGATCGTGGGGATCGAAGGCTATGGCTTGAAGGTCGTCGAACGGGTCCCCATTGAAATCGATCCCCAGGAAACGAACGTCCATTACCTGCGAACGAAAAAAAGCAAACTGGGGCACATTTTAAACAACGTCTGAACAGCATCTGACGAACCGACCTCACAGAATCGCATCTTGGTTGTCATTGCCATAAAAATATTCAGAATTTGTCATTCCCGCGCACGCGGGAATCCAGTATCTTTGGTCTTTGTAGCTGCGGGATCTTATGCCGCCAGAACCCTCTCCCCCTGGCGGGAGAGGGCAGGGTGAGGGGGCGAAATCCCGCCCATACATGCCCATGAATTCCACTGAAGGAAACCTGAATGCCGGGGACCTGCGATTTGGCATCGTGGTCAGCAAATTCAATGAATTCGTCACCGGGCGTTTGGAAGCCGCCGCGCTCGAAACGCTGAAACAACATGGTGCGCCCGAAGACAACGTTCACGTTGTTCGTGTCCCCGGGGCATTTGAAATTCCGCTGGTGGCCAAGCAGTTGGCCCAATCCAAACAGTTTGATGCCGTGATGTGTCTGGGTGCCGTCATCAAGGGAGAGACCCCTCATTTTGATTTCATTAGTTCGGAAATGAGCCGGGGCATTGCCCGAACCTCATGGGAAACAGGCATCCCCGTCATCTTCGGCGTCTTGACCACGAATACAGCAGAAGAGGCATTGGCCCGGGCCGGTACGACTGAAGTCAACCGAGGCAGGGAAGCTGCGCGTACGGCTATTGAGATGGCGACTCTCATGAAAGAATTACACGACAGCAATCGAAAACCGACCGGCTTTCGACACATATGAATGATCACACATGTCCGTGAACGTGACACAAGAAGAAGACTTCTCCTCCGAATCTCGACGAGGGTACACGCGGCACGATGCGCGTGAATTGGCCCTCCAGATTCTGTTTCAATGCGATTTTCACGGATCTACCGAATTCTGGTTGGAACAATTCTGGGCGCAACGAGATGCGTCGGAATCAGTCAAAACGTTTACGTCTGAATTGGTTGCCGGCGTCCGGATACATCAAGTCGAACTGGACGATCTGATTGCCGCCTATGCACGAAACTGGACCGTCGATCGCATGCCCGTGGTGGATCGCAATATTTTGCGACAAGCGATCTATGAATTGCTTTGGGTCCCTGACGTGCCGGCGAAGGTGACGATGGATGAAGCCCTGGAACTGGCTAAAAATTTTGCGGACGATGAAACCCGGCGATTCGTCAATGGCATCCTGGATCAACTCATCAAACACGACGTGCGCCTGGAGCCCAAACGAGACGCGCTCGCTTCCTGAACGGTCGTTTTTTCAGGCCACAGGTCATTGATAATCTTTGTCTGTCATCCTTGTATGTGTTCAGTAATTTGTTGACAAGGTGAGGAGGCTGCCCACACCAGAATTGTCATTCCGAGCGTAGCGAGGAATCTCCTTTTCCCCTCACCCCAGCCCTCTCCCTCAAGGGACGAGGGAGTCGAGAGCATGTCCTCTCCCTTGATGGGAGAACGGAAGAGAGTTTCCTCTTCCGAGTCTCCTCTCCCTTGATGGGAGAGGATAAAGGTGAGGGTGATAGATCTCACAAGTCGGGGGAGCCGAAGGCGTAACCCGACAACTTCAGCGCAACTCAACCTGCTCAGCCTGTCTCGTGAACCGTTGCAATTCGGCGTACCTGTGGATATACTTCGGCTATACAGCTAGTGAAGTGGGGAGGTAGGCGATGTTAACCAAAGTTCAGAAATGGGGAAACAGTCAGGGGCTTCGGTTCACGAAGACGCTTTTGGACGAAGCCCGAATTAACGTGGGTGATGAAGTGAACGTCTCGATCCGGAAGGGACGGATTATTGTCGAACCTGTGGCTAAAGTGCGGGGGAGATATGATCTGAAAACGTTGGTCGCCAAAATGCCGAAAAGGTATCAGCCTGGGGAACCGGACTGGGGACCACCCGTAGGGAAAGAGGTCTGGTAGGTGGCCCCATATGTTCCGAAAAAAGGGGATTTCGTGATTCTGACCTTTGATCCGCAGGCCGGACACGAACAAAAAGGACGTCGTCCTGCCCTGGTCGTCAGTAACGCGTTGTTCAACCGCCATACGGGACTTGCCATGGTGTGCCCCATCACCAAGGTATTCAGGGAAATTCCCTTTCACGTGGCCGTCCCCGAAGAGTCGTCCTTGACGGGGTACATTATGGTTGAGCGGCTCAAGTCCGTTGACAGTGCAAGGCGCCGGGTGAAATTTATTGAAAAAGCCCCTGGATTTGTGCTTGATGAGGTTCTAGGTATTTTGGATGCATGTCTCTACGCCCCGCAAGAATAAAATATTTGCCGTGGAGCGCCCATGATTGAACGCTACACGTTGCCCCGTATGGGAGCCATATGGACTTCTCAGCGGAAGTATGAAACCTGGCTGCAAGTCGAGCTGGCCGCGTGTGAAGCGCGTGAAGAAGTAGGCGACGTTCCGCGGGGCACGGCTCGACGGGTCAAACGAAAAGTGACGCTGGACCCCGGCCGGATCGAAGAAATCGAACGGGTCACCAAACATGACATCATTGCGTTTTTGGAATCCGTTGCCGAACAGGCCGGCCCGCCGGCCCGTCATTTGCACGTGGGCCTGACCTCCTCCGACGTGCTCGATACCGGGCTGGCCGTTCAATTGGTCGAGGCGGTGGGCATCATCCTGGAAGACCTGGATGCCTTGTTGACGGTGTTGCAGGATCAGGCGTTCGCGCACAGGAAAACGATGATGGTAGGACGGTCTCACGGCATTCACGGCGAGCCTATCTCCCTGGGTTTCAAGTTTGCCATCTGGTACGAGGAATTCAAACGGCAACGCAAGCGGCTGACGGCAGCCGGAGAGGACGTTGCCGTTGGGAAGCTGTCCGGGGCCATGGGCACCTTCGCCCACCTGCCGCCGCGGATTGAAAAAGTCACCTGTGCAAAGCTGGGGTTGAAACCGGCTGCGGTGTCCAACCAGGTCGTGCAACGGGACCGGCACGCCGCGCTTATCGGCGCCTTGGCCCTTGTGGCCGCGAGTATTGAAAAGGTGGCGACGGAAATTCGCCATCTCCAACGAACCGAAGTTCTGGAAGCCGAGGAATATTTCAGCGCCGGGCAAAAAGGGTCATCCGCCATGCCGCATAAACGGAATCCGGTGGGATCCGAAAATCTCTGTGGGCTTGCCCGGGTCATTCGAGCCAATAGCCTGGCCGCCTTGGAAAACGTCGCATTGTGGCACGAACGTGACATCAGCCACTCTTCTGTCGAGCGTATTATTATCCCGGACAGCACGATTTTGATTGATTATATGCTCGTGCGTCTCACCCAACTTCTCAAGAACCTGGTGGTGTATCCGGAACGAATGTTGGAAAATTTAAACTTGAAGGGCGGGTTGGTGTATTCACAACGTCTGTTGCTGACTTTGGTGGATCGCGGCATCGAGCGCAAAGTCGCTTACGAAGCGATCCAGCGAAACGCTATGAAAGCCTGGGAGAGAGCAGGGTTTTTTCATGCTCTCGTCTCTGAAGATCCGTTGGTCTCCGGAAAGTTGACGCAAGCCGAAATCGAATCCTGCTTCGAGCCTGAATGGTACGTTCGTCACCTGGATGAAGTCTACCGACGGGTCTTTGGCTCAAAGGCAGTCTCTTTGAAAACCAGGCCCATACGAAAAGGTAGAACTCGCCCATGATCAGGGCCAAAATTCACGTGACCTTGAAACCAGGTATTTTGGACCCACAGGGCAGGGCCATCCGGCAGTCGTTGGGAACCCTGGGATTTGACAGCGTGACCGACGTCCGCGTGGGAAAGTTTCTGGAAATTGAATTGAACCAGGATGATTCGGTTGAGGCGGAAGCGCAACTCAAGGCCATGTGTGAAACGCTCCTCGCCAACACGGTCATCGAAGAATATCAATACGAGTTGGAACCTCACCCGTCGCGGCATTCCTCATGAAATGGGGCGTCATTGTTTTTCCCGGCTCAAACTGTGACCGCGATTGCGCATACGTCCTGGCCAATGTGCTGGATCAGGACGTCACCCTCATCTGGCATGGCGACACGTCCCTGGGTGAACCGGATGCCGTCATCCTGCCAGGCGGCTTTTCGTACGGGGATTACCTGCGTAGCGGAGCCATTGCGCAACTCTCGCCGATCATGCACGCCGTTCAGGAATTTGCCCGGACCGGCGGGCTGGTCCTGGGAATCTGCAACGGATTTCAGATCCTCTTGGAAGCGGGGTTATTGCCCGGGGCCATGCTGCCCAACGTCGGACTTTCCTTTATATGCGAAGACGTCTGCGTGAAAGTGGAAAATGCCGATACCCTGTTTACGCGGCACTATGAATCCGGTCAGGTGATACGCTTTCCCATTGCCCACGCGGAGGGCAATTATCATACTGACCCCGTGACCTTGGCCGCACTCCAGGCCAATGCCCAAATCGTGTTCCGGTATTGCGGGGTGGATGGAGTTGTTGCGGAACAGGCCAATCCCAACGGTTCCCTGGACAATATTGCCGGACTTCGTAATGCGGCCGGTAACGTGTTAGGCCTCATGCCGCATCCTGAGCGCTGCGCAGAAGCCCTGTTGGACAACGAAGACGGTCAATTATTGTTTCGCTCCATGATCGACGCGGTCACGGCCGGGCAAGACAAAAAGCAGGCGACATCCTAACTTAGCACACACAACCCCTTCCTTTTATGTCATCTCCGTAAATATTCAGCAATCCGTTGAAAAAATAAAAACCCGATCACACGCAGAATTGTCATTCTGAGCGTAGCGAAGAATCTTCTTGCTGTCATCCCCGATTCTCCCCCTCTGTCATCCTCGACATCTTTAATCGAGGATCCAGGGTCTTTGTTTTTTTGCAGTTGTAGCTGCCGCATCTCATGCGGTTTGGAGAGGCCAAGAACAAGAAGCGCCATAAGATGGCGTGGCTACACATACAAAAAGAAATCCCTGGATCCCCGATCGGGGTCGGGGATGACGGAAGGAGAATTGTCAACGAATTTCTGAACACATACGAGGATGACAGAAGGAGGCAGTGAAATGAGCAAAGCATCAGAGGAGGAGATCGGGGATCAACGTCTCCCGGAAATCCCTTGACATGGAAAGAGTATGTAGCTACATTCAGGCTACATAATGGAGGACATCAAAGTGAATGCCGATACCGTCGTGCGTGCTCGGATCGCGAGCAAGACCAAAACGCAAGCCATGGAAGTACTCCAGGCCATGGGCCTTTCAGTGTCAGATGCCATTCGCCTGTTGTTGGTGCGCGTGGCAGACGAGAAGCGACTGCCATTTGCCGTCCAAGTGCCGAACGTTACAACTCTCAAGGCCATGAAGGAATTAAACGAAGGCAAAGGCAAGCGTTTTGGTAAGGCCGAAGACCTGTTCCGGGATCTGGATATCTGAGTGCTGACCCCGGTTCGATCCACACAGTTCAAACGCGACGTCAAAAGAGCCCGGAAACAGGGGAAAGACTTGACATTGTTGCGGACGATGCTGGCAACATTGATCCGGCAAGAGCCGCTAGCCGTGCAGCAACGTGATCATCCATTACGAGGGATCTGGAAAGGGTATCGGGAGACCCACATAGAACCGGACTGGCTCCTGATCTACCGGGTCGAAGGAAACGAATTACACCTGGTCCGTATCGGTTCACACTCCGACCTCTTCACAAAATAAGGCAGGTGAAGATCACGTCTACCTTCTAAACTTTTCCCGTTTTATCAACACACACCTGGCGAATCAGGGTAGGGGATCGGGGATCAGCGCAGCGAGGGTTTGGACGAGTTCCTGGGCTTGTTTGACGCCGCGGGTGGTGAGTCGATACCGACTGCCTTTCCCGACTCCTGATCGCAGCACCAGCCTGGCCTTCAGGTAAGGGGCCATTTCCCTGTCCAAGCGAAAGTCGTCGAAGCCGGCGGACCTGAGTCCCTGGTTCAGGTCCAATGCGGATGCATGGCTTATCCCTCGAAGTTCACGGTAGCCCAACAAGAGCAACAGAACAGTATCGGCTATTCTCGTAGGGCCATCCGGGAGAACCGTACTTGTGACTCGCTGGGTCCGGTCATTCCAAACCAGCAATTTCTGAAAAGACTTGACTTGGGGATTTGGAGGAATGCCTGCCTTCTCGCCGGGCAGGGGAGCAAGGCGCGAGTCGCGTGGTGACGGAAAATCCATTTTCCCCCGCGACCCTGACACAACGGATTTTTGTGTCACAGCGTCAAGAAGCTGCTTGAAGGCCTCATACTGCTCGTTAAGGAAATCCCGCGACCCCTCGGCCTCAAGTTCATAATCAGAGGCTTTCACCCGAAGCTTTAATTTATCCATAATCTTTCACGAGGTTGACTTTAAATTTACATTAACTTCCATGAATATGACATAAAATAAAATAATGCCAATAATATGACTGTAATTTGACATTATTTATCTCCATAAAATCAAGCCGTTCAAGCTGTTTGTGTTATAGCTTAGGAAATGGCCGTGACATTACGCCTGCCATATGTGACCGGGAACGTTTCAGTAAATGTATGCTGCGGGGAATGAAATATGGTGCCGAGGGGCAGAATCGAACTGCCGACACCAGCCTTTTCAGGGCTGTGCTCTGCCAACTGAGCTACCTCGGCACAGGATCGGATTGCTATGGGAGAGGCGTCATGTTTTTTTGTAGAAGCAACAACGCCACCTTGTGTAACAGGATTGTATGCTGAAAATCAAGGAATTGGTTTTACCTGATCTTGACCCGGTTTATGACGCCTCGGTATTCTCGATCCGGGATAAACCATCAGATTTAAGAGGTTGGAGAACATGAACACCAAAGAGACCCAAGAAGAACTCAACGAAGAATCCGTACCAACTGCAACAGTCGATGCTGATACTCCACCGGAAGAAGGCGTCGAGGAGGAGGTAGTCGATACCCCGACGTATCTTCGCACGCTTCTAGAGGGGGCGCGATCTGCCGCTCCTCAATTGAGTCGCCTGTCGGCATCCGTCAAGAATGAAGCGCTGGAGGCCATGGCCGAAGGCCTGGAAGAGGCCACAGATACGCTCCTGGAAGAAAATGTAAAAGATCTCGAAGCCTTTGATGCGAGTAACGGACGGGAGGCCATGGCCGACCGGCTTCGACTCGCGCCCGAGCGCGTGCAGGAAATGGCGGATGGGCTGCGGCAAATTGCCCGGTTACGCGATCCCGTCGGGCAATCATCAGGCATGCAGGAGCGACCCAACGGCATGAAAGTAGGACGAATCCGCGTACCCATCGGGGTCATTGGGATCATTTACGAATCCCGTCCTAACGTGACGGCCGATGCCGCGGCCTTGTGTCTCAAATCCGGAAACGTTTGCGTACTCCGGGGCGGTTCGGAAGCCATTCATTCCAACATGGCCATCGCCCGCGTGTTATCCGAAGCCGCACAAAAGACAGGTCTTCCGGAAGGGGCCATCTCCCTGGTCGAACGCACCGAACGAGAGGCAGTTTTCGAACTGCTGAAACAGGACCAATTTATCGACCTGATTATTCCGCGAGGCGGGGAGTCCCTAATGAAACTCGTGACCGAGCACTCGACCATCCCGGTTATCAAGCATGATAAAGGAGTCTGTCACACCTATATCGATGCCGATGCCGATCTTGCGATGGCCGAAGCCATCAGCGTGAACGCCAAGGTCCAACGGCCTTCCACGTGTAACGCCATGGAGACGTTACTGGTTCACCAAGGCATAGCCAGGACGTTTTTGCCGAAGCTGGGCAAGGCCCTGATCGAGGCCGGCGTGGAAATCCGGGGTTGCGAAAAAACCCGTCAATATATTCCCGAGGCTCAAAGCGCGACCGAAGAGGATTATGGCCAGGAGTTTCTCTCGCTGACGTTGGCCGTCAAAGTCGTCAAAGACATGGATGAAGCCATGACTCACATCCGGGCGTATGGGTCCCGGCATACCGAAGTTATCGTGACCAAGGACTACGGTCGCGCCATGAGGTTCTTGCAGGAAGTCGATGCCGGCGTGGTGATGATCAATGCCTCGTCCCGGCTCAATGACGGCTACCAATTCGGCCTTGGCGCGGAGATCGGCATCAGCACGACGCGGATTCATGCCCGAGGCCCCATGGGCCTCGAAGATCTGACCTGCTCCAAATACGTGGTGTACGGGTCAGGTCAGCTTCGCGAGTGACGAGAAGGGGTGGGGAGGAGGGTCTAGAACTCGAATTGCCACCCCGCCAGCAAGCGCAATGCCGGGTCCGCGTTGGCGTTATGGCCCGGGTTGTGCATCCAAGCGGCATCGAAGCGTAATTCACCATTGACGAGCGGGTAATACCATTGCGCCGAAACATCGATTTGTCGACCGGACGGCGCAACATCGGCTGACACTGCTTGGCGCAGCACGGTCCCATCCTTGGTACGGCCGATCGGAACGGAGAGGGCCGCCCGGCCTCCTTCCACGCGTAGCGGCTGCGAGAGCGCAATGCGTATCAAGCCGCCATTTGCCAATCGACGCGTGGCATTGAAGACAAACGCGCTGGTGGTCAAAGAGGACATACGTGTTATGATGCCACCGCGAACCTGCGGACGTGCCTTGCCGATCTCGGCATCCGCGGCAAGGTGCCAGCTTCCGATCTCGAAACTCGTCTCAAGACCCGTCACTGCGGCATCGGCCGAGAGTTGCCCAAACGCACCGGTTGCCATAGTGCCCAACACGGTTGCCTGCTCCGCCAGCCAGCCGGCCCGGAAGCCGACCGGTAGGTCAAACGGCCGCCATGCGAGCGCAACTCCCGAGGTTGGCTGTCTGCTCGCAAACCCGGACGCGGTAAACGTCGAGAACGACATACCGTTGGATCCGGTGAAGGTCAACGTCGTGGCGTTGTCCGCCAATGTAAAATGTCCGCCGTTGACACCGTCGGGTCTCTCCCTGTAACCGAACCGCAGCATCCCATATCCCAAATCCTGTTCGATCGATCCACCGGCCCGGGACGGCGAGAACGTCGCCAGTCGCCCGGCAGTGCGGCGCGTGATGGGGGACTGCGCCGTTAATTCGCGAAGTCGGACCAGCGAAGATGGTCCGCGAGTCGCACCGGTGAAACCGGAAAGTTTGAACCAGAACGGGGCTCCCAGACTGTCGAACGCGACAATTTCCTGCCCCGCCAGTGCATGCCCCAGTCCGTCACCGAGGGCGCCGCCGAGTCGGAGGCCGGTCGATTGAATACTGACTCCTGGACTGCCGAGCGTGTTGCCGAGGGCGATACCTGTCACGCCAACGGGCGACGCCGCCGACCCGAGATCGAGCATGCCCTGGCCGTAGATTGCTCTATTCGCGTACCGGCTGCTCTTATCGGCCGTGGTGAAAAGTCGTGTCACCAGTTCCGTATTTGACAGTTGATTGCGAAAGAGTTGTTTCATCACCGCCAGCGAGCCGGAGACCATCGGTGCGGCGAAGGACGTACCGCTGCTCGTGCCGGTTCCCCGTCTTCCAGGGATACCGACTATGGGACCGAAATAGGCCACCGAAACATCGACACCGGGTGCCGCGATGCACCACTCGGCGGCGATGCCACAGCGATTGGAAAACTCGGCAATGTCGCCGGCCTGATCTACCGCGACAACGGCAATGGAATGCCCTTGCAATTCCGCAATCCGCGAGACCATGCCGGCGTATATCTCAGGCGAATCCGCATCAAGCATATTATCCATTCGATTACAGTTGACAGTTCCCGGCGTACAAGCCCGGTTGTTCGCATTGCCTGCGGCCCAGACAAGGATCGTTTTGTCTTGAACACCCGTCTGTGCCAATGCGGCAATTGTTTGACCAAAATTGAAACGGATGTCTCGTTCGGTGTAATCCTTGATAAGGCCCGATGTCGTAAAACTCAAATTCAAGATGTCCATGCCCTGTCCCAAGACATACTGATAGAGCATGGCATCTTCTGCATCGTCACTGCCCAAGGCGCTTGGTGATATCGGTCTATAGGGGGTCCCCCGGGGCGGTGGATCCTCAAGCGGAATTGCGAACATCTTCAGGCCGGCGCCCCAGGTGACGCCGTGAAAGCCATTCGCTTGCCCCGTGGGCTGCGCCCCGATAACACTGGCAACTGCCGTACCATGGGAGGACTTCCCGCCCCGTTCATCAACTGCGCCGTCGCGGAATTCTTCCGATATGGTTGTGCCTGCGAATAAAGGATGCTCCGTATCAATCCCCGTATCAATCAAGCCAACGGTCACTCCCCGGCCCGGCTCCACGTTTCCTCCTCTGGCCAGTTCGAGATGCGCATAAGCTTGATCCGCGTTGATTGCGCCCAGTCCCCATTGATTGGAAAAATCAGTCGAGTTTCCATGAGTTTCCCTGAGTTTTTGCGCTTCTTCACTGTATCTGGATGATGAAATGCACCCGAAGTTGACAGTCCGGATGCATGGGTCGTCCACTGGCATCATTGGACCGGGGCCGGCGTTGCTGCCGCCCCCTCCACCGCCGCAGCCGGACACTGCTCCAGTGCAGGCCATCACGAAGCCGAAGAAGAGTCTTTTTGTGTTCATAGATTTCTCTATGACTGAAAGATGAGGGAAATGAAAAGCGGAGAGAATCCGTTACGCTTTCACGTTCAAGTCTTAGGGGGAAAGCTAAAAGCCAATCTTGATATTGGAAAAAGTAAAGTCACTTGTCAAGAACTAACGATGGCAGACCAAATGAGAAAGTCGATTTCTGCCGGGGTCTTCGTTATGATGTGAACGTTATATCTGCAACTGCTCCAACAAGCAGTACTTTTGCACGAGTGCAAATTTGAAAGGCGAATCCACGATTATTTCCTCCATTCTTCAAAATCCGGCGAGTTTCATGCTTCCAGGCAACCGGACGCTTGTTGCGAACGCGTCGTTGGGGCGCCTGACGTGCAAACAACTTCCTGCCGGCCACGTGGTGGTGTACGGCCCGTCAGGCCGGCGCATCCTGATGACCGACCCCGGCGGTCACCCGCTGCACGAATGTGAGTGGGACGAACGCGCGGACGGCACGGTCCATCTCGTATCGGCACGACTCTATTTGGACTGGGGACAATGGGTGGGCTTGAAACCCAACGGGTTGGTGAACGCCATGAAGCTGGACCTGAGGACTCGTCCCAATTGGCAAACGCTCACCCGGCACGACCTTCGCATGATGGCTTCACAGGCCATGGGCGTGGTCGTCGAAGAAGTGGAGTTCTTTTATGCCGACGATGATCTTCTGCTTGATGAGACCGGACAAGCCACGATCCGACAACGAAAGGATGCGTTCTATGTGTTGGAGGACGGCACCTGGGACCGGACGCAGTTCATGTCCTGCATGAGCGCCATGCACTGGGCGGCTATCGATTACCTGCCGGTGGTGGAACTCTTCAAGTCATTGTTGCCGGGAACGGGCAGTGCCGCGTTTGAATTGATCCGCGGGCTGTACGACGACCAGAATTCTCAAGATCCCAGGGCTTTGCAATACCGGGGCATCCCCACCTATCCGTCTGCAGCGGCTTTCGGGCTGTTCAGTAATTTCTTTACGGCCACGCACAGGGGCGGAGAAAATCCTTTTACCGTCTTCCTGGATCCTCCCCGGTCGCACGAGGTCGACTGGCTGCCGAACCCGCATCCGCCCGTACGCTACGTGGACCCGGGACAACAGATTTGCCTGACGGTCAAACAGGGCAGCGTGGTGAAAGTGACCAAAACGGATGACGTCAGCGGCCTCTCGTTCGTGCCCTTGAATCAGCAGGGATTCGCTCCCTGCGGGAAACAGGTGGCCGTGGCCTCTGATCACCTGTTTTTGTCTGACCACAAAACTTCCCATGAAATTGCCCTGCGGCCGGATTGGGGCATTACTCGCCGGGTGACACGTCAGGCAGACAACCAGGCTGTTGCGAACAAAGAAGGTTCATGGAAAGGGTTCTTCCCTGATGGCGTTCCTGCCGTGTCGCCACCGGAAGCATACTCGGCCGTGCTGCTCTATCCTGAAGATGAGGTGCAGATCGGTGACCTCGCGAGCCAACCCTTCGTGGCTGATTTCTTGAGCGACTTCATCGAAGAGGATCAACGCCTGGCTGCCCAAGTCGAACAATCCGGCCACATTCTCATTCACGGGTTTGACGGAGTCATCGGGTCCTTGCTTGTATTTGACCGGCCCCGGTCTACGACGGTCGTTTATTCACGTGGAGCCTATGCCCAAAAGCACGCCCAGTCGGCATGGAACCAATTGGCCAAGGGCAACAGGTTGGACTGGCAAGAATCCTATCGTTTCCTGAGCGATGAGGCTTTCCGTTATGGCAAGTCCACGTACGACCTCATGTACGTCTGGCTGCCGTTTTCTTTGTATGACGATGCGGCACGACTACAAGACCGCCTGCGTCGGATCAGTGACGCCCTCCGTCCCAACGCATTGGCGTTTCTTGCCGGACCGGACTCCCTGTCTTCCATCGTCACCGGGCTTCCGTTGGAAATCGTGTTTGGCGACCGTGTTTCACATTTGCAGCCGTTTCGCATGCATCAATCGATCCTGCCCAAGGCGACGTTGCATGCTCGCTTGTCCACCTGGATCTTCAAAAAGTCGCCATTCCGTTCCCGGCAAGAACATCTTGACTAAACCATCCTGACCTTTTAAGATGAAGACACCTTTAACACTCATCCTGCGAGGTGAGGAAGGAGTTTGGTTATGATTACGTGCTTGGGCAAATCCTGCCCTACATCCGTTAACCTTCGTCTCGTTTAGCGAGAGGAAGGTTTTTTTTTGCACTGACGAACGTTATGACACAAACCAAGTCCCGACACGAATCCGTCATCATGGACCGTCATGAAATGACACGGGCCCTGACCAGGATTGCACATGAAATTCTGGAGCG
The DNA here is from genome assembly GCA_028819435.1 of Nitrospira sp. Classification (GTDB taxonomy): domain Bacteria; phylum Nitrospirota; class Nitrospiria; order Nitrospirales; family UBA8639; genus Bin75. Next base: position 10,369 of record JAPPLK010000099.1, on the reverse strand, counting down.
GAACAAAGGGTGTCACGACGTCGGTCTGGTCGGCATTCGTACCGGTGGGGTCTATCTGGCTCAACGGTTAAAGCAACTCGTTTCTCAAATTGAGCGAACCGACGTTGTCCTGGGGGAACTTGATATTACGCTCTATCGGGACGATCTGGCCTTGAGGAAAAATCAACCCGTTCTTAAGAAGACGGATATCCCGTTTCATATTTCGGATCTCAAAATTATCCTGGTCGATGACGTGTTGTTTACGGGAAGAACTATTCGCGCCGCCATGGACGGACTCATGGATCTGGGCCGGCCGGCTGAAATTCAATTGGCCGTGTTGGTCGATCGCGGACACAGGCAACTGCCGATTCGCGCCAATTACGTGGGGAAAAATATTCCGACTGCGAAGGATGAAAATATTCGAGTATTCCTCGAGGAATTGGGCGAAGAGGATCGGGTGTCCAAGCTCATCGAAGCGGAGAGGACGGCATGAGTTTCAAGCGAAAAGATCTGCTGGGACTTGCCTCATTGTCTCAGGAAGAAATGGCCTTGATCCTCGATGCGGCAGAGCCGTTTAAGGAAGTGAGTGGACGAGAAATCAAGAAGGTTCCGGCCCTGCGAGGAAAAACCGTGATCAATTTGTTCTTTGAGCCAAGCACGCGGACCCGAACGTCATTCGAGTTGGCGGCCAAACGCTTGAGCGCCGACGTAGTGAATTTTTCACCTTCCTCGAGCAGCGTGATGAAAGGTGAAACGCTCCTTGATACTGCCAGAAATATCGAATTTATGCAGGCGGACATTCTGGTGCTTCGCCACTCGTCGGCCGGAGCCGCGGAGATCCTGGCCAGGAACAGCCGGTTGTCCGTCATCAATGCCGGAGACGGATGGCACGAGCATCCCACGCAGGCCCTTTCTGATTTACTGACAATTCAAGAGAAGAAAGGGCAGGTTCGGGACTTGCACGTGGCTATTGTCGGAGACGTGGCTCATAGCCGGGTCGCGCGATCCAATATTTACGCGTTGACGAAAATGGGGGCGAACGTGCGCGTCGTGGGACCGCCGACCATGATTCCCCTGTGCCTGCATCGGCTTGGGGTCACGGTCTATCACGACTTTGACGAAGCGATTTCCGGAGTCGACGTCGTGATCATGTTGCGACTCCAGCTCGAACGACAAGGCCGTTCGCTTTTTCCTTCCATCAGGGAATATGCCCGGTTATACGGCCTGACTGCGGAACGCGTGCAACGGGCAGCCAAAGACGTACTCGTCATGCATCCCGGCCCGGTCAATCGAGGCGTTGAAATCGCCCATGACGTGGTTGACGGCAATGCCGCCGTGATCCTGGAGCAGGTCGCGAACGGCGTGGCCGTACGCATGGGGCTCATGTACCTGCTGTCGCAACGAAATTAAGCATGGTTGGTATGGAAATAATCAGCGACACCCGGAATCTGTTGTTCCCCCTCACCCCAGCCCTCTCCCGCAAGGGGCGAGGGAGTGTATGGAATTTCCTCTCCCTTGATGGGAGAGGACTAAGGTGAGGGTGACAAGTATTTGTAGCGGCGACATCTCATGGCGCTTGGAGAGACCACCAAGAATAAGCGCGATAAGATCGCGCTGCTACAACTACAAAGAAAAAGACCCTGGATTCCCGATTAAAAACGTCGGGGACAAGCGTCGGGAATGACGGAAGGATGGCGGTAAACCAGCATGACGAATGACCTGAAAATCCTGATCACCGGCGGGCAGGTTATCGATCCCGGTCACTGGAACGGCGTGGCCGACGTGTTGATCGAAAGGGGAAAAATCAGTGCGGTGGAGCCGAACCTGCAATCAAAATTGCAGAAGGTCAAAGGGGTGGAGATTGTCGACGCGAAGGGTCTGCTCGTGTGTCCGGGTTTTGTGGATTTGCACGTCCATTTTCGGGAACCGGGATTCGAATATAAGGAAACGATTGCCACGGGTAGCGCCGCGGCCGTGGCCGGCGGTTTCACCTCGGTGTGTTGCATGCCCAACACTCATCCTATCAACGATTCCCGGTCGACCACGGAATTTATCCTTGCCCAGGCCGCGGCTGCCGGAAAAGCCAGGGTCTTCCCCATCGGCGCAATTACCAAAGGCTCGAAAGGAGAGGAACTCGCGGAAATCGGGGAACTGTTCGATGCCGGCTGCGTGGCCGTTTCCGACGATGGCGTTCCGGTCATGAACAGCCTGGTCATGCGTCGAGCCATGGAATATGCCACAGCCTTCCATCTTCCGGTTATTGATCACTGCGAAGATTCGCAGCTCGCACCCGGCGGCTGTATGCATGAAGGCGCGGTATCCACCGAACTGGGTATTCCCGGGATCCCGAAAGCCACGGAAGAAGTCATGGTCGCCAGGAATATTGCCCTGGCTGAGTTGACCGGGTCCAGGCTGCATTTGCCGCACGTCAGTACGGTGGGCTCGGTCCGGATGGCGCGGGAAGCCAAGGCACGGGGGATTCCCGTTACCGCCGAAGCCTGTCCGCACCATTTTTCACTGACGGATGAGGCCGTTCGATCTTACAACACCAACGCCAAAATGAATCCCCCGTTACGGACGGATGAGGACGTGCAGGCCATCAAGGAAGGATTGCAAGACAATACTATCGATATTGTGGCGACCGATCATGCGCCGCATGCCATTCAGGAGAAACAATTGGAATTTGACGAGGCTCCGTTCGGCATCATCGGGTTGGAAACGGCCTTCCCGCTCACCCTGAGTCTCGTCGAGGAAGGAACCCTGACGCTGGAACAGGCCATCGCCAAGCTGACGCGGGAACCGGCCCGGGTTTTTGATTTACCGTATGGCACCTTGGTTCCGGGCGTAGAAGCGGATCTTACGCTAATCGATCTCAATGCGACATGGGTTGTGGATACCGCTCGACTGCATTCCCTGAGCCGCAATACGCCGTTTGCCGGTTGGACCATGAAAGGAAGGGTGGTCAAGACGTTCGTCGGCGGGACCGTCGTGTATGATCGGGAAGATATATTGTGAGCAAACAATGAACAGTCTGTTTCATCCGGACCACCATATCCGGCAGGAGCGATAAATGGTCCGACGCATTTCAGGCTGGCAGCTTTCCTGTTCTTTGCTGGAATTGCTGGGACTCATGATGTGGATCGGAAGCCTGACCGCGCTCCTGACGATGGTGATTCCCGCGGTTTTCAATACCCTGGAAATGGAAACGGGCGGCCGGTTTTTGCGCCGTGTTTTTGACGGGTATAATGCCGTAACCGTGGGCGTCGTCACGGTGTTGATCGGCACGGCGAGTTTTCGTTATTGGAAATACCGGCAGGAAGTGCAAGGAGCCCCGCCGCTGCAACGATCCGAGGTTGGTCTGTTGATAGCCCTCACGTTCGTGACGGCATTGATTGTCGCGATCCTGGGACCAAAGGCCGTTGCCTTACAGGAGATCGCGTTTGAAGCGGACTCGCAGGAGGCGAAAAAAACAGCCCTTGAAGCTTTTTTCCAAATGCATATGATCGTGCGGGCCCTTCACCTGGTCAATGCCGGGTTGGCTATCAGTTTGCTCGTGGTCAAGCTGGTCGGACAGGCACAGGGGCCTGTCCCTACAGCAAAAGATGGCAACGAAAGAACACCCTCTCCCCTGGAGGGAGAGGGCTGGGGTGAGGGGGACAAAGAAAGAGAAAAACAAAGACACTGAATTCGTCCCCGACATTTTTAATCGGGGGTCCAGTTTATATGGTCGGGAATGACAGGGAGAGAGACTGAGTGATGACAGAAGGATGCTTGCGGAGTGGCTAACGTGAAAAAAGCGATTCTGGCATTAGCCGACGGGACCGTTCTTGAAGGACGGGCCTTGGGATTTGAGGGTGAAACGTCCGGTGAGGTGGTGTTCAATACCGCAATGACCGGGTACCAGGAAATCCTCACTGATCCGTCCTACAAGGGACAGATGGTGCTGATGACCTGCCCGCATATCGGCAATTACGGTATTTCGCCCGAGGATAATGAATCCCGTCGTACGTGGGTCGAAGGATTCATCGTCAATGAAGCGTCCCGTCGCCCCAGTAATTGGCGCTCGGAGCTTTCGTTGCACGAGTATTTGGTGCATCATCAAATTGTGGGGATTGAAGGAATCGATACCCGGTTTCTGACGCGCCATTTGCGCACCCATGGTTCGCAGGCGGGCATCATCTCCCACGGAGCCGGCGTGAATGGTTCTCCTGACGATCTTGTTGCAAAAGCCAACGCGCTGCCTTCCATTTCCGAACAGGATTTGGTTGGGACCGTGACCTGCGATTCCGCGTATCATTGGAACGAGGGCACCGGGGCTTGGCCCCAACGGTTGAATGCAAACGGACAAGTCGATCCGACTCCGGCGAGACAATTTCACGTTGTGGTCTACGATTTTGGCGTGAAGCAGAACATTTTACGGCGGTTGGTAGATGAAGGGTGTACGGTCACCGTCGTTCCCGCATCCACCACCGCAGAGACGGTTCGCACCCTGAATCCGGACGGTGTTTTCTTGTCCAACGGCCCCGGGGACCCCGAGGGGGTGTCCTATGCTGTGCCCCATATCCAGGCTCTTCTCGGATGGTGGCCGATTATGGGAATCTGTCTCGGCCACCAGATGTTGGGACTGGCGTTGGGACTCTCCGCGTACAAATTGAAATTCGGACATCACGGCGCCAACCATCCGGTGATGGATTTGCGATCCGGGAAAGTGGAAATTACCTCACAAAATCACAACTTTGCAGTTCGTCTGTCTTCAGCCGAAGAACCCAAGGGTCTGCTGGAGACGCCTTGGGGGGCATTTCAAGCGACGCACGTGAGTCTCAATGATCAATGTCTGGAGGGCCTCGTTGGAACGACGGTGCCGGTGCTCTCGGTCCAGTATCATCCGGAGGCTTCTCCGGGTCCGCATGATTCCTCGTACCTGTTCAGTCAATTTCGCACCATGATGGAACAAGCCCATGCCTAAGTTTTTCCTTCTTGGCTTCCTGTTGCTAACGGCGACGGGCTGTATGACTTCGTCCCTGTTCCCTCGGACGAGCCCGTTGGAGGAAGTCGTGCTTTCAGGAGAGGGACAGGACAAAATCCTGCTGGTCGAGGTGTCCGGGATTTTGACCTCCGCAAAACCCAGTGGCGTCCTTGACCGGTTCTTCGACCGGCTCAGCTTGCCGGCACGGTTCAAGGAAGCACTCGCCAAGGCTGAGGATGATAAGGACGTCAAGGCGATTGTTTTCCGGATCAATACACCGGGCGGCACGGTAACCGCCTCGGATATTTTGTATCATGAAATTAAGGAATTGAAAAAAACCCGGAAAATCCCGGTCATTGCCTCCATTATGGACCTGGGCACCTCAGGCGGCTATTACGTGGCGATGGCTGCCGATCAGGTTGTCGCACATCCATCGTCGGTCACGGGTAGTCTCGGGGTGATTATGTTGACGCTCAATGCGTCGGGTTTGATGGAAAAAATAGGCGTCCGGGCCGATGCGGTAACGTCAGGACCCCATAAAGACATGGGTTCGCCGTTCCGCACGATGACCGAACAGGACCGGGCCATTTTTCAAGGGGTGATCGATAATTTTTATGACCGGTTTCTTCGGGTCATTGAACAAGGAAGACCGAACCTGAAGCCTGAAACTATTCGTCAGTTGGCTGATGGTCGAATTTATTCGGCAGCCCAGGCTAAAGACCATGGCTTGGTTGATGTGATAGGCTATTTGGATGACGCCATTGGACTCGCCAAGAAGAAAGCCGGCATTGAGGAAGCGCGGGTTGTCATGTACCAGCGTTCGGGCGGCTATCACCCGAACATTTATGCCCAAGGACCAGGGGGACTTGCTCCAACCGATTGGGCTTTTCCCAAACTCGCTCCGGTTTCGCTGCTGCTAGCGGGAGGCACGCCGGCGTTTATGTATCTTTGGCTTCCGTAGTCGTAGTCAGATTGGACCATAATCGGGATGACTCGTGTTGTCATGAATTTCTCAAGACCTCAGCTTCAGAATATTGCAATCCTTTGCGGGTTCCTGTTGTTGGCCGGTTGCATCAAAGCCCCGGGGACCGCGCGTGACCAGGTGATCTTTCTTTCGGAGGAAAAGGAAATCGCATTGGGAGTCAGTGCGTTTCGCGACGTATTGCGACAGGCCCGGCTCAGTACGAATCCCGAAATCAATGAAATGGTCAACCGCGTGGGCCGGCGTATTGCCGAAGCAGCCGACAAACCGGAATACCATTGGGAATTCGCGGTCATTCAAGACGATCAAATGGTCAATGCCTTTGCCTTGCCCGGGGGCAAAGTTGCGATTTTTACGGGCATCCTGAAGCACGCGAAAAACGAAGACGGGCTGGCTACGGTCATGGCCCATGAAGTCGCGCATGCCCTTCAGCGCCATGGCGCCGAACGTATGAGTCGTGGGGTTCTCGATCAAATCGCACAAATAGGCATGATTGCCGGGGCAGCCAGTGGCGCCGTCAATCCCCAACTTGCCATGGGTGCCATGAGTGCCTACGGCGTTGGCGTGACACTCCCGCACAATCGAAAACAGGAATCGGAAGCTGACTATGTCGGGCTGAAACTCATGGCGAAGGCCGGCTATGATCCTCGTGAAGCCATTGGTTTCTGGGAGCGAATGAGTGGATGCCCCAGACAAATGATCGGAAAGTACTGTTTCCGCTCAAACGCGGCCGTCCCCGAATTTCTTTCAACTCACCCTTCAGATGTCACGCGGATTCGACAAATAGAGGCATGGATTCCCGAGGCTATGAAATTCTATCGACCGTACGAAAATGATGGCGACTCGGCCATTAGCCCAAGCACTCCCGAACTCCCGGCACGGACTTCACCTTCACAGAGCTGACACGGCATGCCGAAACGCACCGACTTGCGGCGCATCCTCCTCATCGGCTCCGGGCCTATTGTGATCGGCCAAGCCTGTGAGTTCGATTATTCCGGCACTCAGGCCTGTAAGACCCTGAAACAGGAAGGGTATGAAGTGGTGCTCATCAACAGTAATCCCGCTACGATTATGACCGATCCCGACCTGGCGGATCGAACCTATATTGAACCCATTACGGTCAAGGTGGTGGAACGGATTCTTGAGCAGGAACGTCCCGATGCCCTGCTTCCCACGATGGGCGGTCAAACGGCATTGAACGTGACCATGCGCCTTCACGAACGGGGCCTGCTTGAAAAGTACAACGTGCAACTCATTGGGGCCAATTACGAAGCGATCAACAAAGCTGAAGATCGAGAAGCGTTCAAACGGGCCATGCACAATATCGGCGTGGACACACCGTTGAGCCGGTTGATTCGAAACCGGGAAGACGCCATGAGTTTTCTGGAAATCGTCGGATTCCCGGCCATTGTGCGTCCCTCCTTCACGTTGGGAGGAAGCGGCGGGAACATTGCGTATAATCGTGAAGAGTTCGAACGGTACGTTGATTGGGCGTTGCTGACCAGTCCGGTCGGGGAGGCATTGATCGAACGTTCGTTGATCGGATGGAAAGAATATGAACTCGAGGTCATGCGGGACTTGAACGATAACGTCGTCATCGTCTGCCCTATAGAAAACTTCGACGCCATGGGCATCCATACCGGAGACAGCATTACGGTGGCTCCGGCCATGACCCTGACGGATAAAGAGTACCAACGCATGCGGGACGCCGCGATTCGCATTATCCAGGAGATCGGCGTGGATACCGGCGGGTCGAACATTCAATTCGCCCTCAACCCCGTAAACGGAGAAATGATCGTCATTGAAATGAACCCGCGCGTGTCCCGGAGTTCGGCCTTGGCCTCCAAGGCCACTGGTTTTCCGATTGCAAAAATTGCGGCGAAACTGGCAGTCGGGTATACCCTGGATGAAATTGCCAATGACATTACCAAGGTAACCCAAGCCTCATTTGAACCCACCATCGACTACGTTGTCGTCAAAATTCCGCGATTCGCCTTTGAAAAATTCCATGGCTCCGATCCCACGCTCACGACCCAGATGAAATCCGTGGGCGAGGCGATGGCCTTGGGAAGAACGTTCAAGGAAGCGTTTCAGAAAGCCTTACGCTCCCTGGAAATCGACCGTTGCGGCCTGATCTCTCTCAATGGTTTAGATCATTACCTTCCGGGAGACGAACTCGATCCATCCTTGCCGGAACACGTTCGAACGGCCATGCAGGTCGCCCATCCGGACCGTCCCTGGCACATCGCGGATGGCTTGCGAATCAAAATCTCCAAGGACGAAATCTTTGCGGCCACGCACGTCGATCCCTGGTTTTTGGATCAGCTCGAAGAACTCGTACTGCTTGAACAACGACTGCTGAATCAAGCCCGTACCCATACCCAAGAGACAACGGGTGCATCGATACTGGACGAACTCTTCAATGGCCTGACGGAACTTGAACTTCTCAAGGACGCCAAACGTCTGGGGTTTTCGGATCAACGATTGGCCCAATTGCTCGACGTGACGCCCGCGGCCGTGCGGACGTTTCGAGACACACGTCTACTCCATTGCCACGTCACGTATTCCAGGGTCGATACCTGCGCCGCCGAATTCGAAGCCTTCACTCCCTACCTGTATTCCACGTACGGCCAGGAGTGCGAAGCGCGCCCGACGAACCGGGAGAAAGTCGTGATTTTGGGCGGCGGACCGAATCGAATCGGGCAGGGGATTGAATTCGATTATTGCTGTGTGCATGCCACGCTGGCCTTACGGGAATTGGGCATCGAAACCATCATGGTGAATTGCAATCCTGAAACGGTGAGTACGGATTACGATACGTCAGACCGGCTCTATTTTGAACCACTCGTCGAGGAAGACGTGTTGAACGTCATGGAGGTGGAACGGCCCATGGGCGTTGTCGTGCAATTCGGCGGGCAAACGCCGCTCAAGTTGGCGTTGCCGTTGGCGCGAGCCGGAATCCCGATTTTAGGCACAAGCCCGGATGCGATCGATCGCGCTGAAGATCGGGAACGGTTCAGTGACTTAATCACCACGTTAGGGCTTCGGCAGCCGCGAAACGGCGTGGCGCGCTCCAGCGAGGAAGCATGTGCCATGGCTTCACGCATTGGCTACCCGGTTATTATTCGACCATCATACGTCCTGGGCGGACGGGCGATGCAAATCGTCTACGATGAACAATCACTTCGGTCGTACGTCGAAAATACGGTCGTGAGCACCGACCAATATCCTCTCTTGATCGATCAGTACTTGACCGATGCCATCGAGGTGGACGTGGACGCCATTTCCGACGGGGTTGACGTTGTCGTGGCCGGCGTCATGGAACACGTGGAAGAAGCCGGCATCCATTCGGGAGATTCGGCCTGTTCCCTTCCTCCGCACTCGTTGCCGGAAGATTTGATTGATCAGATTCGCACCCAAACCGTAGCCTTGGCGCGAGACCTTCACGTCGTCGGTCTCATGAACGTGCAATTCGCCGTCCAGGGAAATGAGGTGTTTGTCCTGGAAGTCAATCCCAGGGCTTCCCGTACAGTCCCGTTCGTGAGCAAAGCCATTGGAGTCCCCCTGGCCAAACTTGCCATGAAAACCATGGTCGGACATTCACTGCGTGATCTGAATTTTACCGACGTTCCGGTTACGCGGCATATTGCGGTTAAGGAATCGGTTTTTCCCTTTACAAAGCTGGGAAACGTGGACGTGCTCCTGGGTCCTGAAATGCGTTCAACCGGAGAAGTGATGGGGATCGATCAGGATTTCGGATGGGCGTTTGCCAAATCCCAGGCCGCGGCGAGCCTGAGTCTGCCTCATATGGGCACCATCATCATGAGTGTGAAAGACGGCGACAAACCAGGGACGGTGAACGTCGCCAAGCGCCTGCAAACGTTGGGGTTCAAGCTTCAAGCCACAAGGGGAACGGCCGAATATTTACGCAAACGTGGCCTCCACGTGGAATCCGTCAATAAGGTCAAAGAGGGCCGTCCCCATCTCGTCGACCACATTAAGAACCGGCAAGCACAGTTGGTCGTCAATACAGTGGGTACGACGTCGTCCCAAGATGATTCGCTGCCCATTCGGCGGGAAGCGCTTCAACAAAACATTCCATATTTCACCACAATCCAGGGCATTCAGGCTGCAGTGACCGCCATTGAGGCCATGAAGAAAGCGCCACTCACGATCAAACCGTTACAAGATTATCATTCGGTCTGACATGCAATCAGCCCGCTTCTCCTGTTCCCCTCCTTTGTAAGGGCGGAAACTTTTTCCGAAGAGGGAATGCGGGTGGGGTAGACGCTGTTATCCCTCCCCTTTGTAAGGGGAGGATGGGTGGGGTAGAGTCTTGCTGTCGGATGACGCCACAGGTATTAGTCTCTACCTCCCCTTGCCCCTCCTTACAAAGGAGGGGGACAGGCCGCATGATGCATGTTCCGTTAGCAGACACTTTT